>DASSKL010000078.1 GCA_035690485.1 Mycobacteriales bacterium
CGCGGCCTGGATCGACTGGCCGGGACTGACCGTGATCGTGGTTGCCGCATGTGCCGGCACGGCGCCGGCGAGCGCGGCGACGAGGCCGGTGGCCGCGGTCGCGCTCAACGTCTTGATGGAGATCCGCACTGTTCCCCTCCCTAGGTCTGTGGTTGCCCCGGGGTGGGCGCCGGCGAGAAGGCATGCGCGCTGCGAGCGCGATCGGCGGCCGCGTCCCGAGGCGGCGTGCGGAGGACTCTAGCGAGAAGGCTGCAAAGTGTCAGTCGAAAGTGTGTTCCGGCAAGGTCACTCCATAGAGGACATGTCGGCGCATTCGGTGCCCTACCGTCAGGAGGCGCGGCGGCCGCGGCGGGCGCGGAGGTAGTCGTTGACGACGAACTCGCCGAGGCGCGACGGGTCCGGGGAGAACACCCGGCCGCCGTTGCGGCGCGCGACCGCGTCGACGAAGCGCACCAGTCGAGGTTCGTCGTCGAGCATGAAGATGTTGATCGTCGCCCCGCGGCGCGACACCTTCTCCACCTCGGCCATGGTCAGCGCCAGCGTCTCCGGGTGCGGCGGCCAGTCGAAGAACGGCGCGCCGTTGGGCAGCAGGTGCGCGGTCGGCTCGCCGTCGGTGACGACCAGCACGATCGGCTCGGCCTGCGGGTGCTTGCCGAGGTGGCGGCTGGCGAGCATCAGCGCGTGCTGCAGGTTGGTGCCCTGCACCATGTCCCACGACAGGCCGGCGAGGTCCTTCGGCTGCAGCACCCGCGCGTAGTTGCTGAAGCCGATCACCTGGATCGCGTCCTGCGGGTACTTCGTCGTCACCAGCGCGTGCAGCGCCAGGGCAGTCGTCTTCGCCGCGCCCCACGTGCCGCGCAGCGCCATCGAGTAGGACAGGTCGACGAGCAGCGCGACCGCGGCCGTCGTACGCCGCTCCGTCTCGGCGACCTCGAAGTCCTCGACCGCCAGCCGCACCCCACGGCGGTCGGCCTGCATCGGGCCGTTGCGCAGCACCGCGTTGCGCACCGTGCGGACCACGTCGAGCGGCTGCTCGTCGCCGAACTCCCACGCCCGCGACGCGCCGGTGAGGTCGCCCGCCGCTCCGGCGTCCTGCTGGTCGTGGTCGCCTGGACCGCGAGCGTCGATCTCCGAGAACACCCGGCGCAGCGCGGTCTGACCGAGCCGGCGGATCGCCTTGGGCGACAGCTCGAGACGACCTTCCTCGCGCTGCAGGTAGCCCTGCCGCTCGAGCTCGCGCTCGATGCGCCGCAGCTGCTGCAGGTCGTCGACCGCCTGGCGACCGAGTGCCCGCTCGACCGCCTCGTCGTCGACATCGTCGAGGCTGGCGCCTGCGTAGTCCTGCGCGAGCGCGGATTCCAGCTCGTCGAGGTCGGCCAGGTCTTCCAGCGCGCTGGTCGCGTCGCCCAGCCCCATGGGGTTCTCGCCGCGCATCCGTTCGCGGCCGCGCCAGTCGAGGTCGGGGCGGCGGGCGTGCAGCTGGTCGGACAGCCGGCTCATCTCGGCCGCCAGCCCCATGTCCTCCATCATCGCGGCCATCAGGTTGGCCAGCTCCTCGCGCTGCTCGGGCGACAGCGACTCGAGCAGCCGCTGCGCGGCAGCGGCGCGACGGGCGAGCGAGTCGACGAGCTCTTCCAGCGACTGCGGGTTGTCGGGGAAGAAGTCGCCGTAGTTGTCCATGAACTGCTGGAACGCCTGCGACGTGTCCTCGCCGCGGGCGTCGGCCTCCAGCATGTTGTTGAGGTCGCTGAGCATGTCCTTGACCCGCTGCATCTGCTGCGGGTCGGCGCCTTCCAGCGCCTGCTTCATCCCGCGAAACTGGCTGTCGAGCACCTCGCGGCGCAGCAGGTCCTGGATCTGCTCGAAGGTCTGCCGGGCCTGCGGGCTGCGCCAGTCGTAGTCGGACAGCCGGCGCACCGCGCGAGCCGTGTCGCTGGGCAGCGTGTCGAGCTCGGCCTCGCGCAGGCGCGCGTCGTCGGACGGGTCGGGGAACAGCTCCGCGCGTTCCTCGCCGATCGCCTTGTCGAGCAGGGCTCGGACCTCTTCGAGCGTGCCGTCGAGCCGCCCGCGGTTGCGCGCTTCCCGCTGCCGCTCCCGGATGCGGCGCAGCATGTCGTCGAGGCCGCGTAGCCCCTGCGGCCCGCGCCGCAGCATCCGGTGCAGCGCCTCGGCCGGCGACAGCCCGCCGTCGAGGACGTCGTCGCCCAGCGCGTCGAGTGCCTTGGCGACGTCGTACGGCGGGGCGAGCGGGTCCTCCCCACCGTGCCAGGGGCCGTAACGAAGGCGGCTCACGAGGTCAGGTCCCTCAGGCGCCGTAGACCGTGCGGCCGGGCAGCTCTTCCTTGGACAGCCGGCGCAGCAGGTGCAGGCCCTCCAGGGCGAACTCGATGCCGGCGGCGGCGAGGCCGGGCGTCTCCGCGGCCTCTTCCATGCCCAGCCGCTCGAGGATCTTCGCGAGCCCCTGCACCGGTCCGACGCGCGACAGCAGCTCGGGTGCCGGCACCATGTCGCCGGTCTCGATGGTGCCCTCCTCCTCGAACTTCGCGAGCAGCCCGGACAGGTCGGCGCCGCCGAGGCGCGCACGGAACGTGTCGGCGATCCCGCGCTTGAGCAGGTGAGCGAGGATCTCCTCCTCGCGGCCCTCCTCGCTGGCCTCGAACTCGACCTTGCCCCGGCAAGTGGCGATGACGGCCGGCAGGTCGCAGACGCGGGCGACCGGGACGTCCTCGCGGGTCAGCGCGGCGCGGCGTACGGCGGACGCGGCGACGGTCTCCGCGGCCGCGACGGCGAACCGCGCGGAGACGCCGGAACGCTGGTCGACCGCCGGCGACTCGCGCACCAGCCGGGTGAACCGTGCGATCACTTCGACGAGGTGGTCGGGCAGCATCGCCGACACCGCGTCGGGGCCCCAGCCGACCAGGGCCTCCTGCCGGATCAGTGCGAGCTCGTCGTCGAGGCGAAGCGGGTAGTGGGTGCGGATCTCGGCACCGAACCGGTCCTTCAGCGGCGTGATGATCCGCCCTCGGTTGGTGTAGTCCTCGGGGTTGGCCGAGGCGATGAGCAGCACGTCGAGCGGTAGCCGGAGCACGTAGCCACGCACCTGGATGTCGCGTTCCTCCAGCACGTTGAGCAGCGCGACCTGGATGCGCTCCGCGAGGTCGGGCAGCTCGTTGACGCTGAAGATGCCGCGGTTGGTGCGCGGCACGAGACCGAAGTGCACGGTCTCGGGGTCGCCCAGGGTCCGGCCTTCGGCCACCTTGATCGGGTCGACGTCGCCGATCAGGTCGCCGACGGAGACGTCGGGGGTTGCGAGCTTCTCGCCGTAGCGCTCGTCGCGGTGCTTCCAGGTGACCGGCGTCTCGTCGCGGCGCTCCTCGACCAGCCGCCGGCACCGGGTGCACACCGGCGAGTAGGGGTGGTCGTTGATCTCGCAGCCCTGGATCACGGGGGTCCACTCGTCGAGCAGGCCGGTGAGGGTGCGGATCAGCCGGGTCTTGCCCTGCCCGCGCTCGCCCAGCAGCACCAGGTCGTGACCGGCGAGTAGCGCGCGCTCGAGCTGCGGGGCGACCGTCTCGTCGAAACCGACGATGCCGGGAAAACGGTCTTCGCCGGAGGCGAGGCGGGCGAGCAGGTTGTCGCGGATCTCGGCCTTGACCGACTTGTGGACGTGACCGGCGGCACGGAGGTCGCCGAGGGTGGTGTCGGGCGGGGCGCTCGTCATTCCTGCACGCTACGCCGCGGACGCGTTGCTCGCCTGACCGCTCCGACCTGGGGGAGGATGGGCGCATGGCGCGGTTCGGCGACGGTCTGGCGATCGACATGGACCTGTCCCGTGCCTCCGACGCCGCCGTCGCGCAGGCGCTCGACGGCCTCGACGGAGGCGTGCCCGACCTGCTCTGCGTCTTCGTCTGCGGCGAGGACCCCGACGCGGTGGAGCAGGCCGGCCGCCGCGCCGCAGCGCTGTCGGGGGCCAGGGCCGTGCTCGGCTGCAGCGCGTCCGGGGTGATCGGCGCGGGCCAGGGTGTCGAGGCGATGAGCGCCGTCAGCGTCTGGGCGGGCGTGCTCCCCGGCGTACGCATCCGCACCTTCCATCTCGAGGTCATGCGCACCCCCGACGGGATGGCGGTCGTCGGGCTGCCGGAGCGTGCCGACGACGAGGTCGGCGTGCTGCTCGCGGACCCCTACTCCTTCCCCGTCGACGGTTTCGTCGCGCGCGCCAACGAGGCGCTCGCGGGCCTCCCGCTCGTCGGCGGCGTCGCGACCGGGTTTCGCGGGCCCGGCTCGACCCGGTTGTTCATCGACGGCCGCGCGGTCGACCGCGGAGCCGTCGGTGCGCTGCTCGCCGGCGACGTGCGTGCGCGGGCTCTCGTGAGCCAGGGCTGCCGCCCGGTCGGACCGGAGATGACGGTGACCGCCGCCGCCGGCAACGTGCTGCTCGAGCTGGCCGGCACGCCCGCGCTCGACAAGCTGCAGGAGATCGTCGCCGCGCTGCCGCCGGGGGACCAGGCGCTCGCGACACAAGGGCTCCAGATCGGCATCGCGATGGATGAGTACGCCGAGGAGCACGATCAGGGCGACTTTCTGATCCGCGGCATCGCCGGTGCCGACAACGACCGCGGCGGGATCATCGTGGGCGACCTGGTCGAGGTCGGTCGCACGGTTCGCTTCCAGGTACGCGATGCGGACGCGGCCGATGACGACCTGATCCGCACGCTGAGCCGGCTGCGCGGAGAGTCGGCCGAGCGGGTCGACGGCGCGCTGCTGTTCTCCTGCAACGGCCGGGGCCGTGCGCTGTTCCCGACGGCGGACCACGACGTCCTGTCGCTGCGGCGCGAGCTCGCGCCCGCCGGCGTGGGCGGTTTCTTCGCGGGCGGCGAGATCGGTCCGGTGTCCGGGCGCAACTACGTGCACGGATTCACTGCGTCGATCCTCGCCTTCGACGCCGAGGCGCTCGCCGAGCCCGATGGTTAGCGACACCGGTGAGGTGCTCGCCGTCGACGTGGGCGGCACCAAGCTCGCAGTCGGCCGCGTCGACCACGGCGGGCGGGTGGTGCGCAAGCTCCATGTCCCGACGCCGCGCAACGTCGACGCCGAGGGGCTGTGGCGCACGCTGCTGTCGCTGGTCGAGTCGGTCGTCGACGACCGGCCGGTCGCCGCGGTGGGGGTGGGCTGCGGCGGTCCGATGCGCTGGCCCGCAGGTGAGGTGTCACCGCTGAACATCCCCGTTTGGCGGCGTTTTCCGCTGCGCCGCCGGCTGCAGGAGCGCTTCCCCGACCTGCCGGTGCGGGTCCACAACGACGCGGTGTGTCTGGCGGTCGGTGAGCACTGGCGCGGCGCGGGCGCCGGGGTCGGCGGCTTTCTCGGGATGGTCGTGTCGACGGGTGTGGGCGGCGGGGTCGTCGTCGACGGTCGGGTCGTCGACGGGCTGACCGGCAACGCCGGCCACGTGGGGCACGTGGTCGTCGACCCGCACGGGCCGCCGTGTGCCTGCGGCGGCAGCGGGTGCCTCGAGGCGATCGCCAGCGGTCCCGCCGTCGCCGCCTGGGCGCAGCGGGAGGGCTGGCACACGGCCGGCGAGGTCAGCGGCCGCGCCGTGGCGGAGGACGCCGCCCGCGGTCACCCGGTGGCCATCGCCGCGTTGACCAGGTCGGGACAGGCCCTCGGTGTTGCGATCGCCTCGGTGGTGCACCTGCTCGAGATCGAGGCGGTCGCGGTCGGTGGCGGCCTGTCGCAGGCAGGCCCCCTGCTGTTCGGGCCGATGCAGGAGGCCTTCCGCCGGCACGCCCGGATGCCGTTCGCCCGCGACTGCCGGATCGTGCCGGCCGCGCTCGGCCAGGACGCCGGGCTGGTCGGCGCCGCCGCGTTGGTGCTGGCCGGCGACCGCTACTGGTCCGGCAACTAAGGACAGCCGCTAGCTCGCCTGGCTGGCGCTTTCGGGCACCTCGGCGAACGCCGCCGCCACCGATGCGCCGCCCGGGGCGCCGACGGCCGCGTCACCCGACGGCGTGCCGGCCATGCCCGGTGCATTGCGCAGCTCGAGGTCCTTTACGCACAGGGCGAGCGCGAACGCGATGACCGCGGCCGGCACGCCGGCCCAGAACACCACGTGCAGCGAACGCACGAAAGCCTCGGTCACGCCGTGCTGGATCGGCACCGGCAGGGTGTGCAGCTTCTGCGGGCTGATGCTCAGCCCGGCCCCCGGGGTGATGTGGGCGCCGCCGGGCAGCAGCCGCGGCAACCAGTAGTCCAGGCGCGCGGACAGGATCGCGCCGAACAGCGCGGTGCCGAACGAGCCGCCCATCGACCGGAAGAAGTTGACCGCGCCAGTGGCCGCACCGATGTCGCGGGCCGGCACGGCGTTCTGCACGGCGAGCGTGAGGACCGGCATGATCATGCCGACGCCCAGGCCGAGGATCAGCATGAAGAGACCGGCGAGCACCTTCGACGTGTCGAGGTTGAGGTGCGTGAAGAGGTACATGCCGGTTGCCATCACGACCGAGCCGACGATCGGGAAGATGCGGTAGCGGCCGATCTTCGTGATCGTGCGGCCGGAACCGATCGATGCCGTGAGGACGCCGGCCATCATCGGGATCATCAGCAGACCCGACTCCGTGGCCGAGGCCCCTCGGGCCAGCTGCCAGTAGAGCGGCAGGTAGACGATCGCGCCGAACATGCCCAGCCCGACGACGAAGGCGAGCGCGTTGGTCACGCCGAACACCGGCAGGCGGAACAACCGCAGCGGCAGGATGGGTTCGGTCGCCCGCTGATGCTCCCACCACAGGAAAGCCGCGACCAGCGCCACACCGGCGACCGCGAGGCCGATGATCACGTCGGAGTTCCAGGGGTACTGGGTGCCGCCCCAGACGGTGACGAGGAGGAGGCTGCTCACCCCGGACACCATGAGGGCCGCGCCGATGTAGTCGACGGCGTGATCGCGGCGCTCGAACGGCAGCCGCAGGACCGCGCTGGTGACGACGAGCGCGAGGATCCCGATCGGCAGGTTGATGTAGAACACCCAGCGCCAGCTCAGGTGGTCGGTGAACGCGCCGCCGATCAGCGGGCCGGCCACGCTGGACACGGCGAACACCGAGCCGAAGTAACCCTGGTAGCGGCCGCGCTCACGGGGGCTGACGACGTCGCTGATGATCGTGAACGCCAGCGTCATCAGGCCACCGGCGCCCAGGCCCTGCACGCCGCGGAAGGCGATCAGCTCGCCGATGTTCTGGCTGATCCCGGACAGCACGGACCCGGCCAGGAAGATGACGATCGCGGCCTGGAAGACGATGCGCCGGCCGTAGAGGTCGGAGATCTTCCCGTAGAGCGGCGTCGACGCCGTCGACGTCAGCAGGTAGGCCGTGACCACCCAGGAGAGGTGGTCGTAGCCGCCGAGGTCCGCGACGATCGTCGGCAGCGCCGTCGACACGATCGTCTGGTCGAGTGCCGACAGGAACATGCCGAGCATCAGTCCCACGAACACCAGCTGGATCTGCCGGTGCGAGAGCCCGAAGCCGTCCCGCTGCTCGGTGGGTGCGGGGGAGGTCATGAAGCGTTCTCCTGGAGGCGGTGCGCGGCGCACGCGCCGAGGTCGGGGCCGAGGTCGTCGGCGAGGCGGGTCAGCAGGTCGGTGAGGCGGTCGCGGTCGTCGTCGGACCAGTCCCGCAAGGCGGCGCAGAGCATCTCCCTGCGCGCGCTGCGCAGTTGGTCGAGCAGGTCGCGGCCCTTGTCCGTGATCGAGAGCCGGTAGGCGCGGCGGTCCTCGGGGTCGTCGGCCCGGTGCACGAGCCCGGCCTCCTCGAGGTGGCGCACCTGGCGGCTCACGGTCGAGACGTCGAGGCCGAGCGCAGCGGCGAGGTCCGACAGTCGGATGCCACCGTGGTCGTTGAGCCGGGAGAGCATGGCGACCCCGGCGCGGTCGACCGGCGAGTCGGCGGCGTAGGCCGCGACCTTGAGGCCGGCGACCGTGCGCCCGACGCGGAAGAGAGCGTGTTCGAGCGCGGCGAGCCGGGCCGACTTGGTGTGGGGCATGAGGACCTTCGGGCGGGGTGGTCGCAGATGTTTGTAGCAAGCAACTGTACGCAGCGGCGCATTCCGCGGGCGAGCCGATTTTCGGGACTGCGGGTGTGCCGGGCACACTCGCCCTCGTGACCTTGGTCTCGCGCGGCGACGTCGAGGCGGCCCGGACGGCGCTGGCCGGCGTGATCCGCACCACCCCGGTCTTCCACTCGCGGCCGCTCACGGAACGGGCCGGCGGCCCGGTGGCCTTCAAGTGCGAGAACCTCCAGCGCACCGGGTCGTTCAAGATCCGCGGCGCCTACGTGCGGATCTCGCGCCTGGCGCCGGCGGAGCGCGCAGCCGGCGTCGTGGCGGCCAGCGCGGGCAACCACGCCCAGGGAGTCGCCTACGCCGCCTCGCTGCTCGACACGGCCGCGACGGTGTTCATGCCGGAAGGGGCGCCGCTACCGAAGGTCGAGGCGACCCGCGGCTACGGCGCGCAGGTGCGCTTCGCCGGTGCCACGGTCGACGAGGCGCTCGCGGCGGCGACGGCGTACGCCGAGGAGCAGGGGGCCGTCTTCGTCCACCCCTTCGACCACCCGGACATCGTCGCCGGGCAGGGCACCGCAGGCCTCGAGCTGCTCGAGCAGTGGCCCGAGGTCCGCACCATCCTCGTGCCGACCGGCGGCGGCGGGCTGGTGAGCGGCATCGCCGCTGCCGTGAAGCCTGCGCGGCCCGACGTACGCATCGTCGCCGTGCAGGCCGCCGGAGCCGCGGCCTTTCCCGCCTCCTTGGCCGCCGGGCGTCCCCTGCCGCTCGACGCGATGGCGACGATTGCCGACGGGATCGCGGTCGGCGAGCCGGGGTCGGTGACGTTCGCGCACGTGGCCGCGCTGGTCGACGACGTGGTCACCGTGTCCGAGGAGGCGCTCTCCCGCGCGCTGCTGCTGTGCCTGGAGCGCGCGAAGCTCCTCGTCGAGCCGGCCGGTGCGGCCGGTGTCGGCGCCGTGATGGAGGAGCCGCAGGCCTACGAGCCGCCGGTTGCCGTCGTGCTCTCGGGCGGCAACATCGACCCGATCCTGCTGCTCCGCCTGCTGCGCCACGGCATGATCGCGGCCGGCCGCTACCTGTCGTTCCGGCTGCGGATCCCCGACCGGCCGGGTGAGCTGGCCCGGCTCCTGGGCATGCTCGCCGCCTCCGGCGCGAACGTGCTCGACGTCGAGCACCGGCGCACCGGCGCGAAGCTGCACATCGACGAGGTCGAGGTGGCTCTGCAGCTGGAGACCCGCGGCGCCGAGCACTGCCACGAGGTGCTCACCCGGCTACGCCGCGCCGGCTACCCGCTGCACCTGGACTAGCCCGCGTAGGGGACCGCGTCGAGCACCGTCACCCGCATCGTCGTGCCGTTGGGCAGCTGGTAGTCGAGCACGTCGCCGGCCCGATGACCGTTGACCGCCTGGCCGAGCGGCGACTGCGGGGAGTAGACCGCGATGTCGCTGTGCGCGGCCTGCTCGCGCGACCCGAGCAGGAACTTCTCCTCCTCGCCGTCCTCGAAGCGGACGGTCACGACCATGCCGGGCTCGGCGATGCCGTCGGCCGGAGGAGCCTCGCCGACCTTCGCATCGCGCAGCAGCTGGGTGAGCTGGCGGATGCGAGCCTCTTGCTTGCCCTGCTCCTCCTTGGCGGCGTGGTAGCCGCCGTTCTCCCGCAGGTCGCCCTCGGCGCGCGCCGCCTCGATCTTCTTGGAGATCTCGGTGCGGCCCGGACCCGACAGGTGGTCGAGCTCGGACTTCAGCCGGTCGTACGCCTCCTGGGTCAACCAGGTGATGTTCTGTTCGGGCGTCTGGGTCACCGCGAAGCTCCCGTATCGAGTCGTAGGTGGCACCTGGACGGTCAAGGCTAGCCGGATTCGTAGGTAAAGATGGAGGGGTGAGCGAGCAGCTGCGGCTGATGGCCGTGCACGCCCATCCCGACGACGAGTCGAGCAAGGGCGCCGCGACGATGGCGATGTACGTCGCGCAGGGCGTCGACGTGCTCGTCGTCACCTGCACCGGTGGAGAGCGCGGATCGGTGCTCAACCCGGCGATGGACCGGCCGGAGGTCGTCGCCGACCTGCCCGCCATCCGCCGTCGCGAGATGGACGCCGCGCGCGAGATCCTCGGCGTTCGCCAGGAGTGGCTGGGCTTCGTCGACTCGGGCCTGCCGGAGGGCGATCCGCTGCCGCCGCTGCCCGAGGGCTGCTTCGGGCTGCAGCCGCTGGAGGTGGCGGCCCGGCCGCTGGTCGAGCTGGTGCGGTCCCACCGCCCGCACGTCCTCCTGACCTATGACGAGAGCGGTGGCTACCCGCACCCCGACCACGTGCAGACGCACAACGTGTCGATGGAGGCGTTCGACGCGGCGGGCGATCCGGAGCGCTACCCCGACGCCGGCGAGCCGTGGCAGCCGCTCAAGCTCTACTACCACCAGACGTTTCACAAGGCGCGCGTCACCGCGCTGCACGACGCGATGCTCGCCCGCGGCCTGGAGTCGCCCTACGGCGAGCGGTTGCAGCGCTGGCTCGACCGCCCCGATGACCAGGAGAAGATCACCACCCGGGTGCCGTGCGCGGACTGGTTCGACGTGCGCGACCGCGCGCTGATCGCCCACGCCACGCAGGTCGACCCGACCGGGTGGTTCTTCACGATCCCGCGGGACCTGCAGCGCGAGGTGTGGCCGACGGAGGACTACCAGCTGGCCCGGTCGCTGGTCGAGACGTCGATCCCGGAGGACGACCTGTTCGCCGGGGTGCGGGCCGACGCCCGCGCCGGCCGCTGACCGTCATCCAGGGGCTACCGTGGTGGGCGTGCTCGTCCTGGCCGCCCCCACGATCGGGGCCGGAGGTCTCGGCTTCCTCGTGATCCTCGCGTTGATCGCGGCCGCCGTCGTCCTCTTCCGTTCGATGAACACCCACCTCAAGCGGGTGCCGAAGAGCTTCGACGAGCCTGCAGAGCCGCCGGCGAAGGCGGCCTCCGACCGCGTGTCGCGCAAGCCCTGATCTCGCGATCTTCGACCCCGCGTCGCCCTGGCCCGGAGGGCTGCTAGCGTCCGGAGCCATCCCGATGAATGGGGGCTACGGATGGGGACTGCGGTGGCTGCTCGCGTGCCATTGGTCGACTACCTCGTGCTCGAACCCGAGCCGCATCTCGTCGCGCAGGAGTGCACCTCCTGCGGCGCCCGGTTCTTCGACCATCGGGTGGCCTGCGCGAACTGCTTCGCCCGGGAGTTCCGCCCGGTCGACATCGCGACCACCGGCGAGGTGGCGTCGTTCACGATCGTGACGTTCGCCGCCCCCGGCGTGCCGGTGCCGTTCGTGGCGGCCGTCGTCGACTGCGACGGCACCTGGGTGCGGGCCAACCTCGTCGACGTCGAGGCCGATCCGAGCAAGGTCTGGCTCGGGATGAAGGTCAAGCTCTCGACGTTCCCCCTCGGCACGGACAGCGAGGGCACCGAGGCCGTGGGCTTCGGGTTCGCCCCGGCGGAGTAGAAGGAGACACGCGATGGCCAGCGGCGACGTCTGGATCCTCGGCATCAAGATGACGAAGTTCGGCAAGCGCCCCGACGACGACACCGTCGGTCTCGCCGCCGAGGCCGCGCTCGCCGCGCTCGACGACGGCGGCGTGACCATGCAGGACATGGGCGTGCTCGCGGCCGGCAACCTCATGGGCCGCGGCGGGATCGGCCAGGCGCTGCAGAAGCAGATCGGCCAGACCGGCATCCCGGTCTACAACGTCGCCAACGCGTGCGCGACGGGCGCCACCGCGCTGCGCACCGTCGTCATGGCCATCAAGGCCGGCGAGTGCGACATGGGCCTCGCCGTCGGCGTCGAGAAGCTCGCCGGTGCGGGCCTGCTCGGTGCGTCCGGTCGCAAGAAGGACTCCGACACCTGGCAGCCGCAGGGGCGGCAGGGCGCGATCATGGACCTCGACGGTCGGGTCGGCACCGAGAACATGCCGGGCACGTTCGCCCAGGTCGGCATGGAGTACGGCCACCGCTACGGCGGCGTCGACTTCGAGCTGTTCGCCCGCATCAGCGAGAAGAACCACAAGCACTCGACACTGAACCCGCTCGCGGCCTACAGCAAGGCGATGTCGCTCGAGCAGATCATGAACGACGTCATGATCGCCTACCCGAACACCCGCCCCATGTGCTCGGCCAACTGCGACGGCGCTGCCGCCGCGGTGCTCGTGAGCGACGCGAAGCTCAAGACGCTCGACCCCGACCAGCGCCGGCGCGCGGTCAAGATCGCCGCTTCCGTGCTGACGACCGACCCCTACGAGCCGGGCTGCCAGGTGCTGCCCGACGTCAACACGCTGACCCGCAACGCCGCGAAGCAGGCCTACGACCAGGCCGGCGTCAGCCCCGACGACCTCGACCTCGTCGAGCTGCACGACTGCTTCGCCACCGCGGAGCTCGTGCACTACGACAACCTCATGCTCTGCCCGGAGGGCGGGGCGGTCGACTTCTTCAAGTCCGGGGCGCCGTGGCGCGACGGGCGCATGCCGGTCAACGTCTCCGGCGGCCTGCAGTCGAAGGGTCACCCGATCGCGGCGACCGGCATTGCCAACGTGTGGGAGGTCTGCCACCACCTGCGCGGCGAGGCGGGCGACCGGCAGATCGAGGGGGCCAAGGTGGGGCTCGCCCACGTCATCGGGCTCGGCTCGGCCTGCGGCGTACACATCCTCGAGAAGGCCGCATAGGCGCTCGCCCTTGGTGACGGCCCGCCACTGATCACGGAAAGAAGCGTGGTCATCTCTGCAGGGAGATGACCACGCTTCTTTCATGATCGGTGTACGGCGTGATCGGCGGGCCGTTGTGGGCCCGGGCGATCAGGCGGCGGCCGGTCGGCCGATGCGCACCCGCCAGACCTGCGGCCCCTGCTCGAGGTAGTCCCACTCGAACTGGTTCGCGTGCTCGGCCGCGAACTGGTAGTAGAGCGGCTTCGGATCGTGGTCGTTGACGAGCACGAACCCGTCGCCGGGCGCCAGGTGGCCGTAGGTGTCGAAGATCAGCTCGTGCCGTCGCGCCGGGATCTCCTGGCGGACGTCGAGGATCGCGTCGTCGGACATGCATTCTCCTTCGTCGGGTGTGCGTTGGGTGAGGTAGTGCAGGAGGCCGTTGAACCGTTGTTCGGCCGGGTGGCCCGCGTGATGGGCGGCCCGCCAGGCCTGGGCGGCCAGCTGGCAGGCGGGATCGGTCGCACCGGCCTGGTGCAGGAGCCGCAGGGCGCGGGTCAGCAGGCGGGCGAACTCGTCGCCGGCGTCGGCCGGGCCGGGCTCGGTGGCGACCGCCGGCCTCACCGGGCCGCGACCGTCTGGCGCGGCCGCCGGTCAACGGCCTCGCCCTGCGGCAACCGGTCGGCGAGCCAGAGCAGCGCGGTCTCGCCGGCGAACGCCTCGCCGAGGTCGGTCAGCACCAGCGGCAGCTCGGGCGCGCCCCGGTGCAGCCAGAGGTGTAGCCATGCGTCGCGCCGCCGCTCCCCGATGCGGGTGAGCGGGCCACGACCCAGCGAGGCGACGAGGCCGAGGCGGCGACCGACCGCGAACATGTCGACGTCGCCCAGCGGCACGATCGGCTGGTTGGCGCGGATCCGCCACTCGATCGGCTGCGCCGGAGGATCGGGGTTGTGAGCCGCGAAGACGAGCGAACGCAGCACGTCCGGGTCGGCGATGTTGCGCCCGTGCAGCCAGAGCGCGTCGAACAGCGATTGGCGCAGCGCGTCCTCGACGCCGTCGGCGACGGACTCGGCGTAGGCGGCGGTGGCCGCGCGGCTGCTGGGCACGAGGACGCCCGGCATCGGGCCGACCTCGCCGGGCAGGAGCAGGCGCTCGGCGGTCTGCGCGGCCGTTTCGTCGACCGGTCGCCCGCCCATGGGGCGCGACCGGTCGGCCTCCACCGCGAGCCACCGCACGTCGTGCATGCCGAGCGACCGGATCTGTGCGATGCGCTGGCTCGCGAGGAACGACAAGGGATCGGCGAAGTCGCCGATGAGGGTGACGGTCATAGCGCACCTCCTGATGACTGGCTCTTATTCTGCCGCGGCGGACTCATATAAACAAGAGATGTATGTAATAAGTCACGGTCGGGAGATGACCCGGAGGACAATGCGCGGTCATGAGGTACGACGCGCACACCGCCCTCGTCGTCGTCGACATGCAGAACGACTTCGCCGACCCGGCCGGCTCGCTCTCGGTGTCCGGTGCGGCCGGCGTGCTCCCGGTCGTCAACGGCGAGGTCGAGGCGGCGGGTGAGGCCGCAGCGGTGGTGGTCTACACGCAGGACTGGCACCCGCCGGCGACGCCGCACTTCGCGAAGGACGGCGGCATCTGGCCCGTCCACTGCGTGCAGGGCAGCTGGGGAGCCGAGCTCGTGCCAGGTCTTGGCGTCGCAGGCCCGGTGGTGCGCAAGGGATCGCACGGCGAGGACGGCTACTCCGGCTTCACGATGCGCGACCCGACGACGGGTGCAGAGATGCCGACGGAGCTCGACGCGACGCTGCGCGCCCGGGGCGTGAGCAAGGTCGTCGTCGTGGGTCTCGCCACCGACTACTGCGTCAAGCACACCGCGCTCGACGCCGTGCGGCTCGGCTACGAGACGACGTTGTTGACCGACGGCGTGGCAGCCGTCGACCGGGCGGCCGGCGACGGCGACCGGGCGCTCGACGAGCTCGCCGCCGCCGGGGTGCGGATCGAACCGTCGCGGTGAGCCACGACCAGTCCCCGCCGGCCCTGACGGACCGCGGCGATCGTGACCGCCAGGAAGCAGAGCAGCGCCACCTCGTTGAGCACGCCACCGACCTGCCAGGCGGTGCGGTTGCCGGCCAGGTCGCCACCGACGAGGCGCAGCAGCAGCGACCCGTGCAGCAGCAGGAGATGACCGTAGAAGTGCCGCCGGTAGGGGACGGCGGCCCGGAACACCGCGGGCACGATGACCGGCGCGTGCGCGAAGACCATGCCGATGACGAACCCGAGGAACAGCGCGTGCAGCATCGCGTCGTAGGCCGGCCCGCCGGCCAGCCCGTAGCGCAGCCACAGTGCACCCGCCACGCCGAGCCAGCAGAATCCCGCGAGCAGGCAGGCCGCCATGTAGCGGGTGAGGCCGCTCTGCCGCACGGTGCGGCGCGCCACGTCGTGGGCCGCGAGCCACACGGTCAGGAGCAGCAGGCCGGCCCCGGCGATCCGGGCGCCGATCGAGAAGGCGCCGATCGCCACGGTGATGCCGACGCCGAAGACGGCGGCCGCCGTCGTGAACGTCGCATGGGCACGGCGGCTCAGCCTGCCGACCCGCGAGAGCTCCAGCCGCTCACCGGTGATGGTCAGGACCAGGTACCCGGCCAGCCACGGAATCAGCCGGCCGACGTCCCACCCGGTCAGCCAGAGCCCGACCGCGACCACCCACGACACGGCGCCGCTCGCCATCACCCACAGGTGCAGGGCGGTCTGCTTGCGCCCGGCGGCGACGTAGAGGCCGATGAGGCCGACGCCGGCGACGCCCAGCAACAGCTGACCGACCAGCAGCGGCAGGCCGGCGATCAGGGCGAGCCCGCCGAGCCCGGCCGTCGCCGGCGCGAGGTAGCCCGCGCGGGTGTCGATCGCCACCGCGCGCTCGAGCGCGATCAGCGTGCCGAGGAACCCGAGCACCATGAGGGGGCCGTGCACCTCGGCGAAGTCGGGGCGTGGTGTCGGTACGTCGAGGCCGAGCATCAGCAGGGCGGCCCACAGGCCTGCCAGCAGGGCGGCCAGGCCGAGAGCGCCGAGCGCGAGCCGGTTGCGGGGTACGCGCCGTACGACGCGGCCGCGAGGTGCGGCCGCCGTCATCGGCTCCCGGCCTTCTTCGGCTGCAGCCGGGCCACGCACAGCTGCGGGGTCACGAAGGGTTCCAGTGACGTCGCGTCGATCGGGGCGTCGAGCTCCTCGAGCGCCCCCTGCATGAGCCCGAGGTGGATCGCGCACACGACGTCGGTGTGCTTCTCGGCGACCTCCCGGAACGGGCAGTGGTGCAGCAGGACCTCGGTGCCCTGCTTGGTGGTGCGCGCCTCCGGTGCGAAGCCGACGGCGTCGAGCACGCGGTTGAGCCGGGTCACGGCCTCCCCGGCACCGATGCGCTCCGACGGCGCGGACCGCTCGACGAGATGGCCGCCCCAGGCCCTGCCCGCATGGGCGGCCGCCGGGCCGGCGTCCTTGAGCGAGGCAACCAGACCGGTGAGCATCTCCGCGAGCAGGCCGTAGCTGCGCGGGCCGGGGACCGGCCCGTCGGCGGAGTAGAGGATGCGCGGCCGGCCGGGGACGTCGCGCGGTTCCGAGGCCCGCATCGCGAGCCCCTCCTCCACGAGGCCGTCAAGGTGGAAGCGTGCGGTGTTGAGGTGCAGCCCGGTGGTCTCGGCGACCTGGGCGGCGGACAGCGGCCCGTCGGCGGCGCGGAGCAGCGCGAGCACCTCTTCACGTCGGCTGCCGACGGCCACCGGCGCCGGGGGGTCGACGAAAGACGTGGTCATGCCGCGATTGTCACATCAGATCTCGTCAAAAACAACCACGTGGGGAATATCTCGGATGGCGACATGTGTTGTCGTCGATGTGAACGACGAATGGTGCCGCTACGCCGTGACCGCGACCGGTGAGCGGATCGGTTTCGACATGTGTTTCTCGCCCGAATGCGCCCGGCACATCAGCCGGTGCACGTGCGAGGACGGCCCGACCCCACCACGCCTCGGCGCGACGGTGAGCGTGACGCTCGAGCGTCCCCCGGTCGCGCCCGCAGCCTGACCGGCGCCGCTCAGGCGTGGTCGCCCGGCACGCCCCAGGAGCGCAGCCGGGCCAGCGAGGTCGTCGAGCCGGCGGTGAGCACGATCGAGCCCATGACCAGGGCGATCGGCCCCGCGATGGTCGTGCCGGCGAAGTAGAGGGCGGTCGTCGCGAGGGCGCCGAGGAAGGCGACGAGCGTGACGAGGCGGAGCAACGGCATCTGATCCTCCTACTTCTGGGCCGGCGCGAGCTTCGCGACGGTGAGGAGCACCGCCGAGTCCTCGATCGCCTGCACGTCGTGGCGCGCCGGCGGGATCACGATGAGGTCACCCTTGCGGCCCTCCCACGACTCGCCACCCGAGCCCAGCTTCACCCGCCCGGCCAGCACGTGCGCGGTCGCCTCGCCGGGGTTCTCGTGCTCGGCCAGGGTGGTGCCCGCCGTCAGCGCGACCAGGGTCTGGCGCAGCGTGTGCTCGTGCCCGCCGAAGACGGTCTCCGCGCTGCGACCGGCACTGGACGTGCGGGCGCGCTCGAGATGTTCGCGGGCAAGGGCGTCGAGCGAGAGCTTCTGCATGGTCACCTCTCCGGTGGGGGTGTCGTCGCGCCGAGTATGGCCTTGCCGCTCACCGGCGTCGGCCGTCGGCCCATCTTGTCCTTGCCCCTACGGCCTCGCGCACCCGGAGGAAGTCTCACGGTGCGGCGAACAAGTCGCTCGCGCGCTCGCCGATCATGATCGCGGTCGCGTAAGGCCCCCGCGTCGTCACCGTCGGCATGATCGACGTGTCGACGACGCGCAGACCCTCGATCCCGCGCACCCGGCAGAGCTCGTCGACCACCGCGCCGGCGTCGCGGTCCGGCCCCATCCGGCAGGTGCCCGAGAGGTGCACCGAGGTCGACAGGTTCTGCGCGACCCACGCGTCGAGGGCCCGGTCAGTGCCGAGATCCACCTCAGCGGGCGCTGACGCGCCGAGGCGTCGGAACGGTGCCGACGCGAGCAAGGCAGCGGCGAGGCGGACTGCTGCGCGCATCCGGCGCCGGTCGACGTCGCTCGTCAGGTAGTGCGACGACAGCTGCGGAGGGACGTCCGGGTCCGGTGAGGTCAGGCGCATCGACCCCCGGGCCTCGCAGCGTTGCAGCCCGACGCCGAGTGCGAGCTCGCCGTCGCCCGCGCCGGTCACGAGCTGCTCGAAAGATGCTGTGTAGCAAAGAATTTCGACGTCGTCGTCGTTGAGAGCGACCTCGACCGCCGACGACGCGGCCCGGCCCGTGGCCGGCGGCGAGCGGAACGCGACGGCGACCGAGGGGTGGTCGCTCGACCCTTGCCCTACGCCGGGCAGGTCGACGTGGACCTCGATGCCCTGAGCGCGCAGCTGCGCCGCCGGTCCGATGCCCGAGACCATCAGCAGGTGTGGCGACTTCACCGCCCCTGCACTGAGCACCACGTGGTCGGCGCGGATCACCCGTGTCGTCCGGCCGGTCGCGACCTCGACCCCGGTCGCCCGCCGGCCCGCGAGGAGGACTCGGTGTACGACGCTGCCGCCCTGGACCCGCAGGTTCGGCCGGTCCAGGTGCGGGAGCAGGTAGGCCATCGCCGCGTTGACGCGGGTCCCGTCCACCACGGTGAGGGGCACCGGGCCGACGCCTTCGGCACCGGCGCCGTTCTTGTCCGGCTCGGCCGCGAACCCCGCGTCGCGGCAGGCCTCGGCGAACGCCGCACTGGCCGGGTGCAGGTCGTGCGCGGCGACGCGACGCACCGGTACGGGGCCGGCGTCGCCGTGGCCGGGCAACGTCCCGAAGTCGGCGTCGGCCTCGAGCCGCCGGAAGAAGGGCAGCACCGCGTCGTACGACCAGATGGCGTTGCCGGCGGCTGCCCAGCCGTCGAAGTCCGCAGGCCGGCCGCGCACAAAGTAGCCCGCGTTGATGGCGCTCGACCCCCCGAAGATGCGCCCGCGGGGCACGGGGCCGTGGCGGCCGGGCGCCAGCTCCGTCGTGAAAGCCCAGTTGAGAGGGCTGGCCGGATCGGTCGCGGCGAGGGAGCGGGCGCTTCGGATCTCCGCGGGAAAGTCGCGTGCGCGCGTGAACGCCGGGCCGGCCTCGAGCAGCAGCACCGACCGTGCCGGGTCCTCGCTCAGCCGCGCGGCGAGCGCGCACCCGGCCGGCCCGGCACCCACGACCACGACGTCGGCGTCGATCGGGCCACCTCCTGCGATCGGCAGCGGCATCCGGCGCTGTTCGTGACCGTCATCTAACCGTCACACGTCGGATCGGGCTCCCGTCACATCGGCCGGACACGATGTGGGCTCCGGTGCGCTCGGTGCATCGGACCGTGCCACGTAGGAGGGAGATGTCGTGATCGTGAACGTGCTTGCCGACGAGCTGCGCTGCCAGATGCGGGACGCCAGGACCAGGCTCAACTGGGCGCGCAGCTGTGACGACCAGTACCTCGTCGACGTGCTCCGTGCCCGGCTCGAGGAGCTCTCGCAGATCGCCCAGCGGCACGGCATCCGGCTGGCTGCTTGATCACCGGTCGACCTCTCCGGCGCCACGCGAGGTGTGACGCTTCCACGTGACCGGTGACACGATGGTGGTTATGCCTGGATCCGTGCTGGTCGTCGACGACGACGACGGCATTCGGACCTCCCTGCGCCTGGCGCTCGAGGACCACGGCTACAAGGTGCTCGAGGCGCCCGACGGGGAGACCGCTCTCGACCGGATGCGGACCGAGCCGCCGGACGTCGTCGTGCTCGATCTGATGCTGCCCGGCATGGACGGCTTCGAGTGCTGCCGGCAGATGCGGCGCAGCAGCGACGTACCGGTCCTGATCATCAGCGCGCGAGGCGACAGCCACGACGTCGTCGCCGGGCTCGAGGCCGGCGCCGACGACTACATCCGCAAGCCCTTCGACATCCCCGAGCTCGCCGCACGCCTGCGAGCGCTGCGCCGGCGGCTGCGATCGGTCAGCGACAAGCCCGACGAGCTCGTGGCCGGCGACATCGTCGTGCACCCCGACCGCGGAGAGGTCACGGTCGCCGGGCGCCCGGTGCACCTGACCAAGACGGAGTTCCACCTGCTCTACGAGCTGGCCTCGTCGCCGGGCCGGGTGTTCAGCCGCGACATGCTGCTGCAGCGAGTGTGGGACTACGGCTACTTCGGTGACGCCCGCATCGTCGACGTCCACATCCGGCGGCTGAGAGCGAAGATCGAGCAGGACAGCAGCAAGCCGCAGCGGCTGATCACCGTGCGGGGCTTCGGGTACAAGCTCGAGCCGTGATCGCCGGCAGGGCCCGACCGCGGCTCGGCCTGACGTTGCGGATCACGTTGGCGTTCACCCTCGGTGCCCTGCTGGTCTCGTCGGCCGTTGCCCTCAGCGCCTACCTGTTCACCCTGCGGTTCCAGGTGCAGCAGCAGGAGCGCATCACGCTGCGGCAGACCTACCTCAACGCCGCGCAGGCCCGGGCCCGGCTGATCCAGCCCGACCCCGACGTCCCGGGCGTGCTCGACACCCTGACGACGGGCTCCGCGGCGACCACGGTCATCTACCGCGGCGGCCGCTGGTACGCGTCGTCGCTGACCATCTCGCGCGACGCGCTGCCGCTGCAGATGCGCCAGCAGGTCATCGCCGGGTCGGTGGTGCGATCGTGGTCCCGGATCGACCGGGCGCCGAAGATCATCGTGGGCGTGCCCCTGCCCGCGGCGAACGCGGCGTACTTCCAGGTCTTCGACGAGTCGTCGCTGCAGCAGACCTTGAGCCTGCTGCGCACGATCCTCGTCGCCGCGGCGTCGGCGACCACGGCCGCGGGCGCCGCGCTCGGCTGGTGGCTGAGCCGGCGGCTGACCGCGCCGCTGCGGGCCGTCGACGACGCGGCGCGGCGCATCGCCGCGGGCAACCTGCAGGCCGAGCTGCCCGCCGAGAGCGACCGTGACGTCGCCAACCTCGTCGACAGCTTCAACACGATGGTCCGGACGCTGCGGGCCCGGATCGAGCGGGACACCCGCTTCGCCGCGGACGTGAGCCACGAGCTGCGCTCCCCGCTGACCACGCTCGCGACGTCTCTCGGCGTGCTGCAGGCCCGCCGCGACGAGATGCCGGACCGGGCCCGCGACGCGCTGGACCTGCTCACGACCGAGCTGGCGCGCTTCGAGCGCCTCGTCGAGGACCTGCTGGAGATCTCCCGGGCCGACACGCAGGCGCGCCTGGTCGACCCCGAGCCCGTCAACGTCGGGCAGCTGGTGGAGAACCTCCTGCAGACCTCGGAGTACGCCGGGATCCCGTCGCGCGTCGAGGGCGACTGCGACCAGGCCGTGGTCCTGGGGGACAAGCGCCGGCTGCACCAGGCGCTGCGCAACCTGCTCGACAACGCCGCGACCTACGCGGGCGGGGCCACCGCCGTCATAGTGACGACGGGTCGGGAGGCCGTGACCATCCACGTCGACGACGCCGGGCCGGGCGTGCCGCAGGCGGAGCGGGAGCGCATCTTCGACCGGTTCTCCCGCGGCCGGCAGGGATCTCGCAGGGCGTCGCAGCGCGGCACCGGTCTCGGGCTGGCCCTGGTCACCGAGCACGTCCGTGCTCACGGCGGCAGCGTCCACGTCGAGGACGCGCCCTCGGGCGGGGCGCGGTTCACGGTGCAGCTGCCGAGGAGGCGCCGATGAGGAGCCGGCTTCGGGCCGCGGTCGCCGCGGCGGTGATCGCCCTGGGCTGCGCCGCGTGCGGGCTGCCCGCCACGGGTCAGACGCAGACGATCGACCCGTCGGGCGTGCCGTTCGGGCTGCTGTCGCCATCGCCCGCGGAGCTGGCCAGCCCGAAGGCCCAGGGCCAGCCGACCGCCGTCTACTTCGTGCGCGACGACCGGCTGGTGACGTCGTTGCGACGTGTCGACGGCGACAACGCACCGGCCGAGATAGTCCGGATGCTGCTGGACGGGCCGACCCGTGAAGAGGCCGCGCGCAACATCACCAGCGACATCCCGGAAGGCACCCGGCTGATCTCGCTCGACGTCGTCGGAAGCATTGCGACCGTCGACCTGAGCGAACAGTTCGGCACGGCGGGCGGCAGCGACCAGGTGCTCGCGGTCGCGCAGATCGTCTACACGCTCACGTCGACGGGCGCGGTGCGCGCGGTGCAGTTCGCGATCGGCGGCAAGGTGATCGAGGTGCCCGACGGCAGCGGGTCGCTCGCCAGCACGCCGCGGTCCCGCGCGGACTACGCGCAGGTCGCGCCGAAGTAGCCGGCATCGTCACGGAAAGTTCAAGTCGTCGTCAGATTCTCTTCATCTTGGTGGGCGACCGTGGGACACGCACCGCTCACGGACGGAGGACGACGCGTGCTGACGCCCACGACGCACCGAACCTCGTCGTACGAGGCTCGGATGCTGGCCGCTGCCGACCGCTTGTTCGCCGAGTTCGACGAGCTCCCCGTCGCCACGGTCTTCCGCGCGATCCGCACCGCGCGCAGCGAGCTGCGCGAGCACGGTGACGTCGCGCTGCCCGAGGAGGTCGAGCTGCGCGCCCGCGAGCGGCTGGCGCACTTGTGAACGCACCTTCCTAGCCGCCCCTGCGGCTCTTGGATACCTTCGCGACCAATCGTGGCGCCCGGCCGGCGCCGGCCCGGTCGAGGAGGCCCTGAGGTGACGGTGGACGACCGGTTCAGCCAGTCGCTCGAAGAGATCAACGCCATCCAGGCGGAGGAGATGCTCCGCGGCACGTTCAACGCGGTCGTCACCGGAGCCGTGTCGGACTGGGCGACCGACTTCGACCACCTCGAGGAGGAGTGGGCGTCGGATCCCTACCCGATCCTCGACGACCTGCGCCAACGCTGCCCGATCGCCCACACCGAACGGTTCGGCGGCGCCTGGCTGCCGACGACCTACGCCGACGTCTCCGCGATCGCCTACGACACCGAGCGGTTCTCCTCGCGGGCGATCATCATCGGCAACTTCCGGCCGCCGGTCGACATCGCGCCGATCGGCGGGTCGCCGCCCATCTCGTCCGACCCGCCGTTCCACCACGACGCGCGCAAGCTGCTGCTGCCGGCGTTCACCAAGACCAACGTCGCCAAGCTCGAGGCGTCGACCCGGGCCTTCTGCCACGAGCTCATCGACCGGCTCGCCGGGCAGGACGTCGTCGACGCCGCGCACGACTACGCCCAGCACATCCCGATGCGGGTCATCGCCGACATGCTCGGTTTTCCGCCGGAGGACGGCCCGATGTTCCGCGAGTTCGTCGAGAACGCGCTGGAGGGCATCAACCTGCCGCTCGAGGAGCAGATCGAGCGGGGGCAGAAGCTCGGCGAGTACATCCTCGCGCAGATTCACGACCACCTCGCCAACCCGCGCGACGACCTCACCACCTACCTGCTCAACGCCGAGCTCTACGGCCAGAAGCTCGACCCCTTCCACGTCGCAGGCACGATGGTCCTGCTGCTCATCGCCGGCATCGACACGACCTGGAGCGCGATCGGGGCGTCGTTGTGGCACCTGGCGAAGACGCCCGCCGACCGGCAGCGCCTGGTGGCCGAGCCGGGCCTGCTGCCGACGGCGATGGAGGAGTTCCTGCGGGCCTACGGTCCGGTGACGATGGCGCGGCTGGTCAAGGAGGACATGACCTGGGGCGGCGTCGAGATGAAGGCCGACGACTGGATCCTGCTGTCGTTCCCGTCGGCCAACCGTGACCCGGCGCAGTTCGACCGGGCCGACGAAGTCGTGATCGACCGAGAGGTCAACAAGCACGCGGCGTTCGGCCTCGGCATCCACCGCTGCGTCGGCTCGCACCTCGCCCGCATGGAGCTGCGGATCGCGCTGGAGGTCTGGCTCGAGCGCTTCCCGGAGTTCGCGCTGGCCGACCCGCAGGGCATCCGGTGGGCCGCCGGCCAGGTGCGCGGACCGCGCACGCTTCCCCTCCGCATCGGGTAGGACCGCGCTCCTACCGGCGGGCTGGGAGACCTGTCAGCTGAGGGCGGCGAGGGGACTCTCGTCGTACGTCGCGAGCAACACGCTCGCGCTGTACAGGAAGTCGTGCGGGAACAGCGCGTTGACGAGCCGGAAGAACGCAGCGTCGCGCGCCTCGTCCCAGCTGTCCGGCAGAGCTTCGAAGCGGTTGCCGTCCATCGCCACTCCTCGTGTCGCGCGGTAACGGCGACAGTAGGAAGGCGGCACAACCGGCACCATCCGCTGTGCAGCTTGTCCGAGTTGTCCGCTCGGCGGGTCGGATGGCCCGAACGTACTAGTTGTTCCCGGCGCCGGGACCGGGCGGTGCAGCCTCGCGCGCGCCGGTCGTGCCGTCGGTCAGCGCGTGACCTCGGTGGCGTACTTGGCCATCGTGCGCCCGATGTCGGGCGGGTTCAGCTGTCCGTTGCCGTCGGTGGGGAGCTTGCCGAGGTCGCGGAAGTAGTCCACGTAGAGGTCGGGCGTGAGCGTGCAGATGAACGTCGCCGGCTCGTCGAACGGGTTGGAGAACGTGTGCGGCGTGCCAGACGGGACCGTGACGCACCCGCCCGCCGCAACGTCGACGCTGTCGTCTCCCGAGCCGAACCGGAGCGTGCCCCGGGTCACGATGAAGACCTCGTCGTGCTCGCGGTGGATGTGCTGCGGAGGACCGGCCGGCCCCGGCGGCACGACCGCTTCGATGAGGCCGAGCCGGTGACCGGTGTGTGAGCCGTCCTCGATGATGCGGCACCGGATGGGCCCGCCACCCGACTGCTCGCCATCGTCCGGCCGTACGACGTGGATGGCCATGGAGATCTCCTGAAGAGGATGCGGAGCGAGGGTCGGCGGTCAGCCGTTGCGCCCGCTGGGCGACGAGGCGAACTCGTAGGACGCACGCACGAGCTGCAGGACCATGTCCCTCTCCACCTCGTCGCGCGGCGCGTAGATCATGACGACGGTCGCCGGCGCCTGCCCGGTGTGCACGAGGAAGTGTGGTTCGGCCCATCCGGCCCGTTCCGCCGCGGCGGCCAGGTGCAACGGCAGGGTGGCGTGCAGGCTGTGGTCACCCTGCGCGTGCACGTGGCAGAACTCCTGCCCGACCATGAATGCCTCGCGCGGTCCCACGGCGGCACCGGTCTCCAACGTGAGTGCGCGGGCGCCTTCGACCGAGATCTTGGAGGGCTGCTCCTGGACCCACGGCCAGGTCCGGGCCTCGGCCAGGATCTCGTCCACGTAGCTGCTGTCCGCGGGTTGCTGGTCTAGTTGGCTCTGCGGGAAGTCGGTGGTGATCTGCGGCCGGCTGCCCGCCCGGACGGGCAGCGTGGAGGTCTCGGTCATGTCAGCCCCCGAACCAGAACAGCTCGATCGGGATGCCGTCAGGGTCGTGGAAGCAGAGCAGGGCGTGTGCCGGCGGCTCGTCGGTTTCGGAAATCGCGCCGTGCTCGACGTCGAGTGCGTCCAGGTGGGCGCTCCACGCGTCGAGATCGGACCGGTCGGGCACCTGCAGCGCCAGATGATCGAGCCCGGTGCGTAGCGGGCTGAACATCTCCCGGTCCGCGGCGGGGTGGTGCTCCAACCCGAGGAACAACCCGGTCCCCGGACGGGTCATCACGACGGCGTAACCGTCACCGATCGCGTGCGGCTCGACGAAGGCGCGGACGAGCCCCAGGACCCGGGTGTACCAGGCCTCGCTCGCGTCGATGTCGCGGACGGTGAGGCCGAGGTGCTGCAAGCCGGTAACCGTCGGGACCACCGGACTGGATCGTGCCTGTTCCATCGCGATGCTCATGATCCCTCCTCGCTGTGCGGGGCTGCGGCCGATCGTGAGATAGAGTGTCCAGGGTTGAGAGATGACATCTCAGGATGAGACGGGCCGTATCATTATCCTGTCGGCGGACCCTGTCAAGGAGTGGATGGTGGACGGATCCGGTGAGCAGGAAGCGCGTCCTGGTCCGAAGGAGCGCACCCGGCGGTTGTTGCGGCAGGCCGCCGAGGAGCTGCTCCGCACCGGCGGACCTCTCACCGTGCCGGCCGTCGCCGAGGTCGCCGGCGTATCCCGGGCGACCGCCTACCGTTACTTCCCGAACAACGAGTCGGTCGTGCTGCACGCAACTATGGCGATAGCCGTGGACCCCGTGGCCGACACCGCTGCGCCCGCGGCCGGCTCGCCGGAAGAGCTCGATGCCCGAGCCGCCGAGCTGGTGCGAGCGACCGCGGCCTGGGCCTTCGACCACGAGACCGAGTTGCGCACCGCGCTCTGGCTCTCTCTCAACCCGGACCCGGACAAGCGGCAGGCGAGACGGGCCATGACCAACCGGGACCGCTGGATCAAGTCGCTCCTGCGCGGCCTGCCCGACGATGTGCCGGCCCCCGCTCGGGCCCGCCTTGCGGCCGCTCTCACCCCGCTCTTCGGGTCCGACGCCATCGTGTGGACCACCGACATCGCCGGTCTGGCGCGCGACCAGGCCGTCGACCTCCTGGTGTGGATGGCGCGGGCCCTCATCGCCGCAACGGTTCACGACTGGTAGCCATAGTGGGGGCACGCGTTCGGTCACCTGACAGGAGATCACCGGGCATGACGAACCGGCTCGCCGACTCGACCAGTCCCTATCTCCTGCAGCACAAGGACAACCCGGTCTACTGGTGGCAGTGGGGCGAGGAGGCGTTCGCGTCCGCCCGCCGGCGCGACGTGCCGATCCTGCTGTCGGTCGGCTACGCCGCCTGCCACTGGTGCCACGTGATGGCGCACGAGTCGTTCGAGGACCCGGAGACGGCGCACCTCATGAACGAGCTGTTCGTCAACATCAAGGTCGACCGCGAAGAGCGTCCCGACGTCGACGCGGTCTACATGGAGGCCGTGACCGCGATGACCGGCCACGGCGGCTGGCCGATGACGGCCTTCCTCACTCCCGAGGGCGAGCCGTTCTACTGCGGCACGTACTTCCCACCCGACGACCGGCACGGCATGCCGGCCTTCCGGCGAGTGCTGATCGCGGTCGCCGAGGCCTGGCGGGAGCGGCGGGACGACCTCAAGGCCCAGGGCGCGCAGGTCGTGCAGGCGTTGTCACAGCAGCGCGCCGCCCCCTCCGGTCAGCAGCTGACCGCCGAGGTGCTCGACGCGGCGGCGCGCTCGCTCTCCTCGGCGTACGACGGCGCGCACGGCGGCTTCGGCGGCGCGCCGAAGTTCCCGCCCTCGATGGTGCTGGAGTTCCTGCTCCGCCACCACGCCCGCACCGGCGACCCCGACTCGCTCGCGATGGTCGCGGGCACCTGCGAGCGAATGGCCCGCGGCGGCATCTACGACCAGCTCGCGGGCGGCTTCGCCCGCTACTCGGTCGACGGGCAGTGGGTGGTGCCGCACTTCGAGAAGATGCTCTACGACAACGCGTTGCTGGCCCGCGTCTACACCCACCTGTGGCGCGCGACCGGGTCGGCGCTCGCGCAACGGATCGCGGTCGAGACCTGCGAGTGGATGCTCGCCGACCTCCGCACTCCCGAGGGGGGCTTCGCTTCCGCGCTCGACGCCGACAGCGAGGGCGAGGAGGGCAGGTACTACGTCTGGACGCCCGAGGAGATCGGTGCCTACGCCGCCGGGCTGTTCGGCGTCACCGAGCAGGGCACGTTCGAGCACGGCCGCTCGGTGCTGCAGCTCCTGCGGGACGCGGACGACGCGCGACGCTGGCAGGACGAACGCCGTCGCCTGCTCGACCTACGACGTCGGCGGGTGCCACCGGCCCGTGACGACAAGGTCGTCACCGCCTGGAACGGCCTGGCGATCGCGGCGCTCGCCGAGACCGGCGTCCTCCTCGATCGGGTCGACCTCGTCACCGCCGCCGTCGCGTGCGCCGATCTGATCGTCAACCTGCACCTCGTCGAGGGTCGGCTGCGCCGCACGTCGAGGGCCGGCAGGGTCGGCGAACCGGCCGGTGTCCTCGAGGACTACGGCGACCTGGCCGAGGGGCTGCTGACCCTGCACCAGGTGACCGGCGAGCGCCGCTGGCTCGACGTCGCGGGCCGGCTGCTCGACGTCGTGCTCGACCGGTTCGCCGACGGCCAGGGCGGCTTCTTCGACACCGCCGATGATGCGGAGCAGCTGGTCCGCCGGCCGCAGGACCCGACCGACAACGCCACCCCGGCCGGCATGTCCGCGGCCGCGGGGGCGCTCGTGACCTATGCCGCGCTCACCGGATCGAGCCGGCACCGCGAGGCCGCCGAGCGCGCCCTCGGCACCGTCGCGCCGCTCGCCGCGCAGCACGCCCGGTTCGTCGGCTGGTCGGCTGCGGTCGGCGAGGCGCTGCTGGCCGGGCCGCTCGAGGTGGCTGTCGTCGGTGACACCGACGGCCGGCGCGACGTCGAGCGGGCGGCGCGCCTGTCCACCTCGCCCGGTGCGGTCGTGGTCGTCGGTGAGGTGGGCAGCCCGGCGAGCCCGCTGCTCGCCGACCGGCCGCTGGTCGACGGCCGGCCGGCGGTCTACGTGTGCCAGGGCTTCGTGTGCGACCGACCCCTCACCGGCGTCGACGAGATTCGGCGCCGGCTCGGCGTCGCAGTGGGTTGACACCCAAACCGAGGTATTTAGCCGCGCGCGTAGAATTCATGATCAAAGAACCCCGGTAACGCGCGCGAGGAGCGGATTCGATGACGGCATCGGCGACCATCCCCGGACTCGACGAAGCCCCGACCACGCACCAGCGCCTCGTCTCCTGGGTCCGGGAGATCGCCGAGCTGACCCAGCCCGACCGGGTCGAGTGGTGCGACGGTTCGCAGGAGGAGTGGGACCGTCTCACCGCGCTGCTCGTCGAGCAGGGCACCCTGATCAAGCTCGACGAGAAGAAGCGCCCCAACAGCTTCTACGCCGCCTCCGACCCCAGCGACGTCGCCCGCGTGGAGAGCCGCACGTTCATCTGCTCCGAGAAGGAGATCGACGCCGGGCCGACCAACAACTGGACCGCCCCGGCCGAGATGAAGGAGACCCTGCACGGTCTCTTCGCCGGCTGCATGCGCGGCCGCACGATGTACGTCGTCCCGTTCTGCATGGGCCCGCTCGGCTCGAAGATCTCCGCTCTCGGCGTCGAGATCACCGACTCGGCCTACGTCGCGGTGTCGATGCGCGTGATGACCCGCATGGGCAAGGCGGCGCTCGACCAGCTCGGCGACGACGGGTTCTTCGTGCCGGCCGTGCACTCGGTCGGCAAGCCGCTCGCGCCCGGCGAGGCCGACGTGGCGTGGCCGTGCAGCGACACGAAATACATCACGCACTTCCCCGAGACTCGCGAGATCTGGTCCTACGGCTCCGGCTACGGCGGCAACGCGCTTCTCGGCAAGAAGTGCTACGCGCTGCGCATCGCCTCGGTGATGGCCCGTGACGAGGGTTGGCTCGCCGAGCACATGCTCGTGCTCAAGCTCACCTCACCGGCCGGGGTGGTCCGCTACATCGCCGCGGCTTTCCCGTCCGCCTGCGGCAAGACCAACCTCGCGATGCTGCAGCCGACGATCCCGGGCTGGAAGGCCGAGACGGTCGGTGACGACATCGCCTGGATGCGGTTCGGCGCCGACGGCCGGCTCTACGCGATCAACCCCGAGGCCGGCTTCTTCGGCGTCGCCCCCGGCACCAGCGCCGAGACCAACAAGAACGCCCTCGACACGCTCTGGGGCAACTGCGTCTTCACCAACGTCGCGCGCACCGACGACGGCGACGTCTGGTGGGAGGGGTTGTCCGAGCCGCCCGCGCACCTCATCGACTGGAAGGGTCGCGACTGGGCCCCCGGCTCCGCCGAACCCGCGGCTCACCCCAACTCCCGCTTCACCGCACCGGCCGGCCAGTGCCCGACGATCGCGCCCGAGTGGGAGGACCCCTCCGGCGTACCGATCTCGGCGATCCTCTTCGGTGGGCGACGGGCGACCAACGTGCCGCTCGTGACCGAGGCGTTCGACTGGGAGCACGGCGTCTTCCTCGCCTCCAACGTGTCGTCGGAGGGCACCGCCGCCGCCGAGAACAAGGTGGGCGCGCTGCGCCGCGACCCGTTCGCGATGCTGCCGTTCTGCGGCTATAACATGGGCGACTACTTCGGCCACTGGCTGAAGATCGGGCAGAGCACCGACGCCGACAAGCTGCCGCGCATGTACTACGTCAACTGGTTCCGCAAGGACGCCGACGGCAAGTTCGTGTGGCCCGGCTTCGGTGACAACGCCCGCGTCCTGAAGTGGATCGTCGACCGGCTCGAGGGCGCCGCCGCCGCAACCGACACCCCGATCGGCCGGGTGCCGGCCAAGGACTCGCTCGACCTGTCGGGGCTGGACCTCACCGACGAGCAGCTCGAGCTGCTGCTCTCCGTCGACGCCGAGGCGTGGAGCGAAGAGGCCAAGAGCATCCCCGAGCACTACGAGCGCTTCGGCGACCGGCTGCCCAAGGCTCTGTGGCAGCAGTACGACGCACTCGTGCAGCGCCTCGGCGCCTGATCTCGGCCGACCCTCCGGGGGGTCGCCCCGATCGTTTCCGTCTGCAGGCAGCCGGGCATCGAGCCCGCATGGGTTATGCGCTGAACGCGAAGTCGGTCGAGTGGAATCCGTCGCCGGAGCGGCTGCGTGAGCTCGCCGCCCGGATGCCGAACGCCTACCGGACGGAGTTCGGCAGCATCGACGTGCTGACCCGCGTGCACGCGCGCAGCAAGGGCTCCACCTACATCGTCACCGACGACCCCGCGTCGGTCACCGACCAGACCGTGGAGCGCGCCGAGCTCGACCGCATCGCGCAGCTGCAGGACGACTACATCCGCGCGCAGGACATGCTCGTGATCGACGGCTACATCGGCGACGACCCGGCGTTCCGCACCCGGGCCCGGCTCGTCATCGAGGCGGCCAACGCCAACATCGCCGGCATGCAGCAGCAGCTCTACTTTCCCGGCGAGTGGGCGCACGGCGAGCAGCCCGACAGCGAGCCGGTCACCACGGTCGTCTACACGCCGAACCTGCCGGTCGCGGGCTACCCCGACGAGCGCGCCATCCTGGTCGACCTCGAGAGCAACGTCACGCGAGTCCTCAACTCCGACTACTTCGGGGAGTCGAAGAAGGGCGGCCTGCGGATGTGGAACAACATCGTCTACGAGCGCGGCGGGCTCGCCCTGCACGCCGGCTGCAAGGTGGTGCCGGTCGACGGCGACCTCAAGACCGTCGTCATCGTCGGGCTGTCCGGCACCGGCAAGACCACGACGACGTTCCGCGAGGTGCTCGGCTCCAAGCCCGTGCAGGACGACTTCGTCGCGCTGATGCCCGGCGGCGTGGTGCACGGGTCGGAGGCCGGTTGCTTCGCGAAGACGTTCGGCCTGTCCGCCGACACGGAGCCGGAGATCTACCACGCGACCGTGCAGCCGGACGCCTACCTCGAGAACGTCCACGTCGACGGCGAGACCGGCAAGGTCGACTTCGACGACCCGGAGCCCACGCCCAACGGGCGCACCACCTGGCCGTTCACCTATGTCGACCCGCTGCCGCCGCGGGAGGCCCCGCCCGCGTCGTACCTGCTGATCCTCAACCGCAACCAGAACATCGTGCCGGGAGTCGCGCGGCTCGACCGCGTGCAGGCGGCGGCCTACTTCATGCTCGGCGAGACGACCGGTACGTCGGCGGGCGGCGCCGCCGAGGCCGGCAAGAGCCTGCGGGTGCCCGGGACCAACCCGTTCTTCCCGCGCGCCCACGCGGACATGGGCAACCGCATGCTCGAGCTGCTCGACAGCACCGACCTGCAGGTCTTCCTGCTCAACACCGGTTGGGTCGGCGGCGGGAAGGACGACGAGGGCTCGAAGAAGATGACGATCGCCGACTCGGCCGCGATCGTCGAGGGCATCGTCACCGGCACGATCGCGTGGGAGGCCGACGCCGACTTCGGCTACGACGTCGCGGTCTCCTGCCCCGGCATCAGCGACCACGAGAAGCTGCAGCCGCGCCGGCTCTACGAGCGCACGAACCGCCTCGGCGACTACGAGCAGTGGGTCGAGCGGTTCAAGCGGGAGCGCAAGGACTACCTCGCCAGCTACCCCGGCCTGCACGAGGAGATCGTCAAGTCTGTGCTCTGACCGCAGTAACCTCCGAACGTGAGCACTCCTGAGGATGTCGCCTGCCGCCGCTCGCGACGCCGGGAGGGCCGCCGATGAAGGACCTGCGCGATCTCATCTACGCCGCCTACGAACGGCGGCTGCTCGCCTCGCTCGCCGACGCCCCCCGCCCCCGCCATGTCGGCGTCATCCTCGACGGCAACCGCCGCTGGGCGCGGGCCGTCGGGCTCGACGCGGCGACCGGCCACCGCCGTGGCGCCGACAAGATCGTCGAGCTGCTCGGCTGGTGCGCCGAGGCCGACGTCGAGGTCGTCACCCTCTGGCTGCTGTCGACCGACAACCTGTCGCGCCCGGCGGAAGAGCTCGACCCGCTGCTGCGGATCATCGAGGACACCGTGCGCGATCTCGCTGCTCCGCACCGCCCGTGGCGGGTGCACCCGGTCGGTGCGCTCGACCTCCTGCCCGACGCGACCGCGCAGGTCCTCAAGTCCGCGGCAGACGACACCGTCGACCGACCCGGCCTGCTGGTCAACGTGGCGGTCGGCTACGGCGGCCGCCAGGAGATCGCCGACGCGGTCCGCTCGCTGCTCGCCGACCGCGCGGCGCACGGCGACTCCCTCGACGAGGTGGCGGCGACGCTCGACGTCGAGCAGATCACCGCGCACCTCTACACCCGCGGCCAGCCCGATCCCGACCTGCTGATCCGCACCTCGGGCGAGCAGCGGCTCTCGGGGTTCCTGCTCTGGCAGAGCGCGCACAGCGAGTTCTACTTCTGCGAGGCGTTCTGGCCCGACTTTCGGCGGGTCGACTTCCTGCGAGCCCTTCGCGCCTACGCCCAGCGCGAGCGCCGCTTCGGCGCCTAGCGACGCCCGGAGCGGCGGCCGGCGGCGTTGTCCTCGGCCCTCCGGCGTACGCCGTCCGCGTGTCGCCACCTGTGGATCACGGCCCGGCCGTACCGTCGCCGATGGCGGACCGGCACCCGCCGGCGCGTCCGGTGACCTCGGGGGAGGACCGACTCTGTGACGACTGCCCGTGCCAGCACCCGCGTCTCGACCCGCCCGGCGGCACCCGCCGCCACCACCCGGCGGCGCAAGCCCCCGCGTCGCACCTACGTGCTGGACACGAGCGTCTTGCTCGCCGATCCCGGTGCGCTCGACCGGTTCGCCGAGCACGAGGTCGTGCTGCCGATCGTGGTGATCAGCGAGCTCGAGGCCAAGCGCCAGCACCCGGACCTCGGCTACTTCGCCAGGGCGGCGTTGCGGCGGCTCGACGAGATGCGCGTCGAGCACGGGCGGCTCGACGAGATGCTGCCCGTCGGCAACGAGGGCGGCACGTGCCGCGTCGAGCTCAACCACACCGACGCCGAGGTGCTGCCGCCCGGATTCCGGGTGGCCGACAACGACAGCCGCATCCTCGCGGTCGCGCTCAACCTGGCCGCCGAGGGTCTCGACGTGGTGCTGGTCTCCAAGGACCTGCCGCTGCGGGTCAAGGCCGCCAGCGTCGGGCTGCCGGCGCAGGAGTACCTCGCCGAGCAGGTCGACTCGGGCTGGACCGGCATGGCAGAGCTCGAGGTCGCTGCCGCGGAGATCGACGCGCTCTACGCCGAGGACGTGCGCGACATCGAGTGCGCCCGGGAGCTGCCCTGCCACACCGGCGTCGTGCTGCTCTCCGAGCGGGGCAGCGCACTCGGGCGGGTCACCGCCGACAAGCGGGTGCGGCTGGTGCGGGCCGACCGCGACGCGTTCGGGCTGCACGGCCGCAGCGCCCAGCAACGGATCGCGCTCGACCTGCTGCTCGATCCGGAGGTCGGCATCGTGAGCCTCGGCGGGCGGGCCGGCACCGGCAAGTCGGCGCTGGCGCTGTGCGCGGGACTCGAGGCGGTGATGGAACGCCGCCAGCACAAGAAGGTCGTCGTCTTCCGCCCGCTCTATGCGGTCGGCGGCCAGGAGCTCGGCTACCTGCCCGGCAGCGAGCAAGAGAAGATGTCGCCCTGGGGGCAGGCGGTCTTCGACACCCTTGGCGCGCTGGTCTCCGACGCGGTCATCGACGAGGTCGTCGACCGCGGCATGCTCGAGGTGCTGCCGCTCACCCACATCCGCGGACGTTCCCTGCACGACGCGTTCGTGATCGTCGACGAGGCGCAGTCGCTGGAGCGCGGCGTGCTGCTCACCGTGCTCTCGCGGATCGGCGCGGGTTCCCGGGTCGTGCTCACCCACGACGTCGCCCAGCGGGACAACCTGCGGGTCGGCCGTCACGACGGCGTCGCCGCGGTGATCGAGTCGCTCAAGGGCCACCCGCTGTTCGCCCACGTCACGCTCACCCGCTCGGAGCGATCCCCGATCGCCGCCCTGGTCACCGAGCTGTTGGAGGGCCCGGCGTTCTAGCGGCCGGTCGGCGGGGAGACTGGCGCGCATGGTCATCCCGGTCCACGACGCCAACCCCACCCGGCGCACGCCGTGGGTGACCTACGCGCTGATCATCGTCAACTTCGTCGTCTTCTTCGCCCTCGAGCCGATCAACCACTTCCCGACCGTCAGTAGCACGCAGACGGTCGGGCAGTTCTGCGAGCAGCAGCGGTTCTTCGACGACTACGCCGCGGTGCCCAAGGAGCTGATCGACAACCAGAACCTGCCGCCGCACCGGGTCGTCGTGAGCACCAACCAGGGCCCGGTCGCCTGCCCGGTGGTGAAGGAGTCGGTGCCGCCGGTTCTCACGGTGCTGACGGCGATGTTCCTGCACGGCGGGCTGCTGCACATCCTCGGCAACATGCTGTTCCTGTGGGTCTTCGGCAACAACATCGAGGACCGGCTCGGGCCGCTGCGCTACCTGGTCTTCTACCTGGTCGCGGGCTACGTGGCTACCTATGCCTTCGCCTTCGCCAACGCCGGGTCGACCGAGTCGCTGATCGGGGCCTCGGGGGCGATCGCGGGCGTGCTCGGCTCCTACCTGGTGCTCTATCCGCGGGCGCGGGTCACGACCCTGGTGCCGTTCCTGTTCTTCATCCCGTTCCGGTTGCCCGCCTGGGTCGTGCTGGGGTTCTGGTTCGTGCTGCAGTACGCCTACGCCTCGGGCTCAGCGGTGGCCTCCGGGGCCGGTGTCGCCTACCTTGCCCACGTCGCCGGCTTCGTCTTCGGCGTTCTGGTGACGCTGCTGCTCGTCGACCGGCATCGGCCCGCGCCCTTGCGACAGGTGTGACTCCTGCGCCCGCTGAGGCGCCGGTCGTGGACATTGTGAGTCTTGTCACGTGTTCTGGCGCCCTCGCCGGGGCGTGCGTGCAGGAGTTTGCACTTAACTGTCTAAGTCCGTCTTGAACGCCTGCCTACAGGCGGCCCGTGGCAGCCGGGCTCCTAGGTCTGCCTCGCAGCGCCCAGAGCGTTGCGTCCGTGCTGCAGCAAGTCAGCGCGACCCCACACGAAGGGAAAGTCTTGTGCGCCGGATCTCGATCCGGGGGGCCACGCTTGCAGTCGCCGTCGCGACGGTGACGTCGGGGATGGGAGCAGTTGGCATCGCCGCGGCGGCGAACGATTCGCCGCACGTGCACGACGACGCCGCCGCAACGTCGACCTACGACGTGCGCGGCGAGATCCACCAACTGCAGCTCGACCAGGCACATGCCCGCCACACGGCCGACCTCCGCGCGGCCCAGCTACGCACCGCGGCCGCCGCACGCAAGGCGGAGCTCGCCCGCGCGGAGGCGGCCCGCCAGGCCGCGGCCGAGCGGGCCAGCCGCGAGGCCCACCGCCGCGCGCTCTACAGCGGCGACCCGCGCACGATCGCCCGGGCGATGCTGGCCGACTACGGCTGGGGCGACGCCCAGTGGTCGTGCCTCGACGCGCTGTGGACGCGCGAGAGCTCGTGGCAGGTGCACAACACCAACCCCGGCTCCGGCGCCTACGGCATCCCGCAGGCGCTGCCCGGCTACAAGATGGCCTGGGCGGGCAGCGACTGGCGCGACAACCCGCGCACCCAGATCTTCTGGGGGCTGCACTACATCGCGCAGCGCTACGGCACGCCGTGCGCCGCCTGGTCGCACTCGCAGAGCTACGACTTCTACTGAGCGTTCTTCTCGAGAAGGCTGCGCAGGTCGTCCGCGTGCTCTTCCTCGTTCTCGAGGATCGACTCCAGCAACCTGCGCGTGGTCGGGTCCTTGTCACCGAGCCACTGGATGATCTCGGCGTACGACGCGATCGCCACGCGCTCCGCGACGAGATCCTCCTTGATCATCGTGAGCAGGTCGCCCGAGGTCTTGTACTCCGAGTGCGACCGGGCGGTGAGCGTGTCGGGGTTGTGGTCGGGCTCGCCGCCGAGCTGCGCGATGCGCGTCGCGATGCGGTCGGCGTGCATCTGCTCCTCGCCCGCGTGCTCGAGGAACTCCTGGGCGACCGGCTCGGCGTTGAGGCCGTCGGCGGCGTAGTAGTGGTTCTTGTAGCGCAGCACGCAGACGAGCTCCGTGGCCAGGGCCTCGTTGAGGACCTTGATCACGCGGTCGACGTCGGCGGCGTAGGCCGAGGTGATCGGCCCCTTCTCGATCTCTTCGCGGGCGCGGGCCCGCAGCGTCTGCACGTCGGTCAGGAAGTCGTTGCTCATGAGCGGCCCCTACCCCGGTGCGGGCGCGCCATAGCCAGGACGTCGAGGGCTTCGTCGAGCTGGGCCTCGGTCAGCTTGCCTTCTGCCACGAAGCCCATGTCGATGACCGTCTCGCGGATCGTCTTGCCGGAGGCCAGCGACTGCTTGGCGACCTTGGCGGCGTTCTCGTAGCCGATGTAGCGGTTGAGCGGCGTGACGATCGACGGTGACGACTCGGCGTAGGACCGGCACCGCTCGACGTCGGCGGAGATCCCGTCGACGCACCGGTCGGCCAGCAGCCGGGAGATGTTGGTGAGCAGGCGGATCGACTCGAGCAGGTTGCGGGCGATCACCGGCAGCATCACGTTGAGCTCGAGGTTGCCGGCCGCGCCGCCGAACGCGACGGCCGCGTCGTTGCCGATGACCTGCGCGACCACCTGACAGACGGCTTCGGGGATGACCGGGTTGACCTTGCCCGGCATGATCGACGAACCGGGCTGCAGGTCGGGCAAGTGGATCTCGCCGAGGCCGGCCCGGGGACCGGACGACATCCAGCGCAGGTCGTTCGCGATCTTGTAGAGCGAGACCGCCAGGACCCGCAGCTGACCCGACGCCTCGACCAGGGCGTCGCGCGCACCCTGCGCCTCGAAGTGGTCGCGCGCCTCGCTGAGCGGCAGCCGCATGTCGCCCGCCAGCATCGAGATCACCGCGCGCGCGAACCCGTCAGGAGTGTTGATGCCCGTGCCCACCGCCGTACCGCCGAGCGGCAGCTCGCCGATGCGCGGCAGCGACGCCTGCAGCCGCTCGACCCCGTGGCGTACGGCGGCGGCGTAGCCACCGAACTCCTGCCCGAGCGTCACCGGCGTCGCGTCCATCAGGTGGGTGCGCCCCGACTTCACGACGTTGACGAACTCGATCGACTTGCGCTCCAGTGCCGCGGCCAGGTGATCACAAGCCGGGATCAGCTCGCGCACGATCGATCGGGTCGCCGCGATGTGGATCGCCGAGGGGAACGTGTCGTTGGACGACTGCGAGGCGTTGACGTGGTCGTTCGGGTGCACGTCGCGACCGAGCCGGGCGGTGGCGAGCGTGGCGATGACCTCGTTCATGTTCATGTTCGACGAGGTGCCGGACCCGGTCTGGTAGACGTCGACCGGGAACTGGTCGTCCCACTGCCCCGAGGCCACCTCTGCGGCCGCGTCATGGATCGCGGCGGCGATGTCGGTCGCCACGATGCCGAGGTCGCCGTTGACGGTCGCCGCGGCCCCCTTGATCGAGGCCAGTGCGCCGATCAGGGAGCGCTCGATCGTCAGGCCGGAGACGGGGAAGTTCTCCACCGCGCGCTGGGTCTGTGCCCGCCACTTGGCGTCGGCCGGGACGCGGACCTCACCCATGGAGTCGTGCTCGATTCGGAAGCCGCTCTGCTCGCTCATGTGCTGAGCATGCCCCTGCCGCTGTGCGTCAGGACGGCGGACCGACCGGGATGTTGGTGATCGTCGGGGCCGAGGTCTCGGCGAAGAAGTCGTTGCCCTTGTCGTCGACGACCACGAACGCCGGGAAGTCCTCGACCTCGATCTTCCAGATGGCTTCCATGCCGAGCTCGGGGTACTCCAGCACGTCGACCCGCCGGATGCAGTCCTGCGCCAGCCGCGCGGCCGGCCCGCCGATGGAGCCGAGGTAGAAGCCGCCGTTGGCCTGGCAGGCCCGCGTCACCTCGGCCGACCTGTTGCCCTTGGCGAGCATCACCAGCGACCCGCCGGCCTTCTGGAACTGGTCGACGTAGGAGTCCATCCGCCCCGCGGTCGTGGGCCCGAACGACCCGGACGCGTAGCCGGCGGGCGTCTTGGCCGGCCCGGCGTAGTAGACGGCGTGGTCGCGCAGGTAGGCCGGCATCGGCTCGCCCGCGTCGAGCCGTTCCTTGATCTTCGCGTGTGCGATGTCGCGCGCCACCACCAGCGGGCCGCTCAACGACAGCCGCGTCTTCACGGGCAGCCGCGCCAGGTCGGCGCGGATCTCGTCCATCGGCCGGTTGAGGTCGATGCGTACGACGTCGTCGGACAGGTGGTCGTCGGACACGTCCGGCAGGTAGCGCGCCGGGTCGGTCTCGAGCGCCTCGAGGAACACGCCCTCCGGCGTGATCCTCCCGATCGCCTGCCGGTCGGCCGAGCACGACACCGACACCGCGACCGGCAGCGACGCCCCGTGCCGCGGCAGCCGCACCACGCGCACGTCGTGGCAGAAGTACTTGCCGCCGAACTGCGCGCCGATCCCGAACGCCTGCGTCAGCTCGAGGATCCGCTTCTCCATCTCGATGTCGCGGAACCCGTGGCCGGTCTCGTCTCCGGACGTCGGCAGCGCGTCGAGGTAGCGGGCGCTGGCGTACTTCGCCGTCTTCAGCGCGTACTCCGCGCTGGTGCCGCCGACGACCACCGCGAGGTGGTACGGCGGGCAGGCCGCGGTCCCCAGCGAGCGGAGCTTCTCGTCGAGCCAGGACAGCAGCTTGTCGGGGTTCAGCAGCGCCTTGGTCTCCTGGTAGAGGTAGGACTTGTTGGCGCTGCCGCCGCCCTTTGCCATGAACAGGAGCTCGTAGGTGTCGGCGTGCCCGTGCGGGTCCTGCGCGTAGACCTCGATCTGGGCCGGCAGGTTGGAGCCGGTGTTCTTCTCGTCCCAGAACGTCAGCGGCGCCATCTGCGAGTAGCGCAGGTTGAGCGTCGTGTAGGCGTCGTAGACGCCTCTGCTGATGTGCTCGGCGTCGCGTCCGTCGGTCAGCACGTGCCGGCCGCGCTTGGCCGAGACGATGGCGGTGCCGGTGTCCTGGCACATGGGCAGCACGCCGCCCGCGGCGATGTTGGCGTTCTTCAGCAGGTCGAGCGCGACGAAGCGGTCGTTGGGTGAGGCGTCGGGGTCGTCGAGGATGCGGCGCAGCTGCGCCAGGTGCCCGGGTCGCAGCAGGTGTGCGATGTCGTGCATCGCGGTCTCGGTCAGCAGCCGCAGCGCCTCGGGCCCCACCTCGAGAAACGTGCGGCCCGCGGCGTCGACGGTGCGGACCCCGTCGGTGGTCAGCAGGCGGTAGGGCGTCTCGTCGGCGCCGAGCGGCAGCAGGTCGGTGTAGCGGAACTCAGGCACGGACCGAGGCTATCCAGCACGGAGGATCTCGCCGACTGAGGCCACGGGCGCTCCCGCCCACCAGGGCTTGAGCAGCCCCCACTTGTCCGGCGTTGTGGGGGTGGAAAAGGCCCCCGGGACCCCCTTACCGCCGGACAAGTCGTGGCCGGGGGTGAGGTGCGCGCTCGTGGGCTGCGCGGTGCGGTCAGGTGGCGCGGTCGAAGTCGATGCTCGAGTAGGCCCGCAGCTTCGACAGCCGGTGCTCGCTCTCGATCGTGCGGATCGTGCCGCTCTTCGAGCGCATGACCAGCGAGTGGGTCGTGGCGCCGCCGGCGCGGTAGCGCACGCCGCGCAGCAGCTCGCCGTCGGTCACGCCGGTCGCCACGAAGAACACGTTGTCGCTGCGCACCAGGTCCTCGGTGAACAGCACCCGGTCGAGGTCGTGCCCGGCGTCCTTGGCGCGGCCCCGCTCGGCGTCGTCGCGCGGCCAGAGCTTCGCCTGGATGACGCCACCCAGGCAGCGCAGCGCGCAGGCGGTGATGATGCCCTCCGGTGTGCCACCGATGCCGAGCAGCAGGTCGACGCCGGTGCCCTCGCGGGCAGCCATGATGGCGCCGGCCACGTCGCCGTCGCTGATGAACTTGATGCGCGCGCCGGCTTCGCGGATCTGCCGGACCATCTCCTCGTGCCGCGGCCGGTCGAGGATCACCACGGTCACGTCCTCGGGCGTGCCGCCCTTGGCCCGGGCCACCGCGCGGATGTTGTGCGCGACCGGCGCCTCGATGTCGACGGCCTCGGCCGCCTCCCGTCCGGTCGCCAGCTTCTCCATGTAGAAGACCGCGGAGGGGTCGTACATGGTGCCGCGCTCGGCGACGGCCATGACCGAGATCGCGTTGTTCATGCCCTTGGCGGTGAGCGTCGTGCCGTCGACCGGGTCGACCGCGACGTCACAGTCGGGAGCGTCGCCGGTACCGACCTGCTCGCCGTTGAACAGCATCGGCGCTTCGTCCTTCTCGCCTTCGCCGATGACGACGACGCCGTTCATGGAGACCGTGCTGATGAGCTGGCGCATCGCGTTGACCGCGGCCGCGTCGGCGCCGTTCTTGTCGCCGCGCCCGACCCAGCGGCCGGCCGCCATCGCCGCCGCCTCGGTGACGCGCACCAGCTCGAGGGCGAGGTTGCGGTCGGGCGCCTCCCCACCAACGGCCAAGGAGCTGGGGAGGTGGGCAGCGTCGGGCTCGGTCACGGGGTTGGTCATGGCAGCGGGCGTACCCCCTGGCGCGGGTGATGATCGTCGGGCCTTGCGACTGTGGCGATCGTAACGATGCGGGCTACAAGGCAACCAGCGTCACTTCGGTGGCCTTGATGCTGACCCACACCGGGGCACCCTCCCGCAGCTCGAGCTCGGCGGCCGCGGCGGCCGTCACCTCGGCGACGATCGGCGGCCGGCCGTCGACCCCGACCCGCACCCGGGCGCCGACGAGGGTCAGCTCACTCACGGTGCCGGGCCACAGGTTGCGCGGGCTGCCCTCCGGCCGCTGCCGGTGCAGGGCCACGGCGTGCGGCGGGACCACGGCGAGCAGCGGTACGCCGGGAGCGATGTCGTCCGCCCCGACGAGGGTCCCGCCCTCGTCGAGCCGCAACCCGTCTGCGGCCGACGTCGCGCGGTAGGCGTTGGCGCCGAGCAGGCGCGCCACCCATGGCGACCGCGGTGCGCGGGTCACCTCGACCGGCGAGGCGTCCTGCACGACGCGACCCTCGTCGAGCACCACCAGCCGGTCGGCCAGGGTGACGGCGTCGAGCGGGTCGTGGGTGACGACGAGGGTCGTGCCGTCGTAGGCCGACAGGTGCCGGCGCAGCGCCTGCCGCACGTCGGTGCGGGCGTCGGCGTCGAGCGCGGCGAGCGGCTCGTCGAGCAGCAGCACCCGCGGGTCGACGGCGAGCGCCCGGGCGAGGGCGACCCGCTGTGCCTGGCCGCCGGACAGCGCCGCCGGCCGCCGGTGCGCGAGTTCGCCCACGCCGAGCCGGTCGAGCCACTCGGCCGCGCGCCGGCGCGCGGCGGTGCGGCGTACGCCCTGCTGGCGGGGGCCGAAGGCCACGTTGTCCAGCGCGGTGAGGTGCGGGAACAGCGCGCCGTCCTGCGGCACGTAGCCGACCCTGCGGGCGTGGGTCGCCAGCCCGGCGACGTCGGCGCCGTCGATGGCGATGGGGCCGTGCGACGGGTGTACCCCGGCGATCGCACGCAGCAGGGTGCTCTTGCCGGCGCCGTTGGGTCCGACCAGCGCGACGACGCTGCCCGCCTCGGCTGCGACGTCGGCGGTCAGGGTGAACGTGCCGGCCCGCGCGGTCAGCGCGACCGCGAGGCTCACCGCCGCACCGCCCATCGACCGCGCAACCCGATGAGCACCGCCACCGAGACGACGAGCAGCACGAGGCTCATCGCGACCGCCGCGTCGGGATCGGTCTGCAGCTGCAGGTAGACGTAGAGCGGCAAGGTCTGGGTGGTGCCGGGCAGGTTGCCGGCGAACGTGATCGTCGCGCCGAACTCGCCGAGGGCCCGCGCCCACGACAGCGCCGCGCCCGCGGCGAGCGCCGGGCCGGCGATCGGCAGCGTCACCCGGCGGAACACCGCCCACGGCCGGGCGCCGAGCGTCGCGGCCACCTGTTCGTAGCGCTCGTCGAGGGCCGCGAGGGCACCCTCGACCGACAGCACCAGGAAGGGCAGCGCCACGAACGTCTCCGCCAGCACCACGCCCGCGGTCGAGAACGGCAGGCGGATGCCTGCCGCCGACAGCGCGCCGCCGAGCAGCCCGGCCCGGCCGAACGCCAGCAGCAGCGCCACGCCGCCGACCACGGGCGGAAGCACGAGCGGCAGCGTGACCAGCGACCTCAGCAGCGACCGTCCGCGGAACCGCGACCGCGCCAGCACCCAGGCCAGCGGTACGCCGAACAGCAGGCACAGCACGACGGAGGCCGTCGACGTGATCATCGACAGCCGCAGCGCGTCGAGGGCACCGCCGCTGGACAGCTGGGCCGGCAGCCGCGACCACGGGGCCTTCGCGACCAGGCCGACGAGCGGCAGCATCAGCAGGACGACGGCGAGGACGGCGAGGCCGCCGACCGGCAGCGGCGTGCGCCGGATCGTGGCGGCCCGCGCCTTCATCGCGCCCGCCCGCTCATGAGGCGGGCAGGAAGCCGAAGCGGGTGAGGATCCGCTGGCCGGCCGGCGACAGCACGAACGCGAGGAACGCTCGGCCCGTGGCGTCGCGGGACAGTGGCGCGATCGGGTAGCGCGCGGTCTGGTTGACGGCCGGTGGGATCGTGACCCGCGACACCTGGTGACCGGCGGCGGTGATGTCGCTGGCGTAGACGATGCCCGCGTCGGCCTCGCCGAGCTCGACCTTGGTGAGCACGCTGCGGACGTTCTCCTCCAGCGACTTCGGCGCGACGGTGACGCCGGCCTTCTGCAGTGCGGTGCGTGCGTAGTGGCCCGCCGGCACCGCCGGGGCCGCGAGGACCACGGCGACGCCGGGGCGGGCGAGGTCAGCGAGCGACGCGATGTGCTTCGGGTTGCCCGGCGCGACCGCGATGGCGAGCGTGTTGCGGGCGAAGACCCGCGGGGCGGCGGTCGTCTCCCGGCGTGCGGCGTCCATCGAGCGCTCGTCCGCGGAGGCGAAGACGTCGGCGGGGGCACCCTGCTGGATCTGCGCGACGAGCGACTGCGAGCCGGCGAACGACAGCGTGATCTGCGTGCCCGGGTGGGCCTTCTCGAAGGCTGCCTTCTCGGCGTTGAAGGCATCGGTCAGCGACGCGGCGGCGAGCACGGTCGCGTGGGTCGACGGAGCATCGCTGCCGCCCGAGCCACCGCAGGCCGCGAGCGCGACCAGTGGCAGCGCCGCCACCAGGGCGGCCGCCCGCCGCCTCACGGGGCGACCACCTCGACGCCCACGTTGGTCGCCTTGACGCTGGCAATGGCGAGCATGCCCTCGACGAGACCGAGCTCGTCGACCGCCTCGCGGGTCAGCAGCGACACCAGCCGGTGCGGCCCGGCCTGGATCTCGACCTGCGCCGCGACGTCGCCGCGGTGCACCCGCGTGACGATGCCCTGGAACCTGTTGCGGGCCGACCGCCCGACGACCGTCACCCCGTCGAGCTGTGGCTCCTCCTCGGCCAGCGCGACCGCGAACTCTGCGAGCGCCGTGCCGTCGACGACCCGGTGGCCGCCGTCGTCGAGCCGGGTCGGGAACCGCTCCGCCTCCGCCCACCGCCGCACGGTGTCGACGCTGACGCCGAGCAGGCCGGCGGCTTGCGCCATGCGGTAGGCCGGAGCGGCAGGCTTACGCATGTGCGGCACGATAGCGCAGGATCAAGCCGCATCTGCGGACGACGATGAGCCCGCACAGCCTTGCAGCCGCACCTCACGCGCATCGCCGCCCCGCCCGTGCCAAAGTAGGAGCCGTGACGGAGACCTCGGCACGCCCGTCCGGCCGCGCGCAGGCGACCCGCGCGGCGCTGCTCGACGCCGCGCGCGAGGTGTTCACGGCCTGCGGGTTCAGCGACGCGAACATCTCCGACGTCGTCGCGCGTGCGGGTGCCAGCGTCGGCAGCCTCTACCACCACTTCGGCGGCAAGGCCGACCTCTACCTCGCCCTCTACGAGGACTACCAGGCCCGCCAGGAGGACCGCGCCTCCGCCGCCGTCCGGCAGGCGCGCGTCGCCGGTGAGACCGACCCCGTGCGGCTGTTCATCGCCGGCGCTCGGGCTTTCTTCCACGGCTGCTGGGAGGAGCGCGACCTCGCGCGGCTGTTCCTCGCCGGCGGCGGTCCGCCCGGCTTCGAGCTGGTCGCCCGGCGGCGCTACCGCGAGTGGGTGTCGAGCAACGCCGCCCTGCTCAAGCCGCGCGAGCGTCCCCTCGGCGAGGCGCTCGTGCTCGTGCTCACGACGGTCGCCGCGCAGGCCGGGCACGAGGTCGCGATGCAGGAGTCGCAGGAGGCGGCCTACGAGCTGGCCGAGGCCCTGCTCGAGCTGATCCACCGGATCGGCGTCCCCGACTGACCCACGGCCGCCGTCCGTGCGTCAGCATGGAGGGGTGGCACCGAGCACTCCGGCGCGGCCGACGGCCAACGCCCGCGTCCGTCAGACCGTCGGGGACATGGGACGGTCTCTCGGCCTGGTGTTCGTGTTCATCGCCGTGCTGCTGTTCGTGAGTCCGGCCCGCTCGCTGGTGCTCCCGGGGCACGGGCACAAGGTGCAGACCGTGAGCTACTCCGACGAGGTCCGGGCGGCTACCCGGTTGACCGCGGGTGCCGTGCTCGAGCCGGTCGGACTGCCCCACGGCTGGCAGCCGACCAGCGCCCGCGTCGGGGGTGGCAACGGCGACCCGATGACCTTGCACATCGGCTACGTCACCCCGGCCGGCGAGTACGCCGCGCTCGAGGAGTCCGACGGACCGGCCGCCGGCTTCCTGCGCGGCCTGCTCGGCAAGGCCGGCGCCCGCACGGTCGACGGCACCGTGACCGTCGGGTCGGCGGCGTGGCAGGTCCGTCACGACGCCAAGGGCGAGCTCGCCCTGACCCGCACCGCGGGCGGGCTGACGCTCGTGGTCACCGGTAGCGCGAAGCAGGCCGAGCTCGAGTCGCTGGCGGGCGCCCTGCGCCCGGCGCCGAAGCAGTAGCTAGTCCTCGTCCTCGTCCTCGTCCTCGTCGCCGGCGACGGCCGCCGCCAGCTGGGCGCGCGCGCCGTCCAGCCACTCCTGGCAGATCTGCGCGAGCTGCTCGCCGCGCTCCCAGAGCGCGAGCGACTCCTCGAGCGTCGTACCTCCGGCCTCCAGCCGGCGGACGACGTCGACCAGCTCGTCGCGGGCCTGCTCGTAGCCCGGTCTGTCAGGATCGGCTGCCATGGCGAGCCGAAGCGTACGGCGGGCAACCGTCGACGACGCCGACACCCTGCTGGCGCTGCGGGTCGCGATGTACGACGCGCTCGAGGTCGACACGTCCGGATCGGACTGGCGCGACGCGTGCCGCTCGCTGCTCGTCGAGCGGCTCGCGCGCGACGACTTCGCCGGGATGCTCTGCGAGGTCGGCGGTGAGGCCGTCAGCGGGGGCGTGGCCTGGGTGGAGTTCCACCTGCCGAACCCGCTGGATGCAGCCGGTCGCCGCGGCTACATCTCGTCGATGTCGACCCTGCCGCACGCCCGCGGCCGGGGTCACGCGCGCGCGGTCGTGCAGGCGTTGCTCGACTGGTGCGTCGCGCAGGGCTGCCGGCGGGTGGACCTGCGGGCGACGACCTACGGCGAGCCGCTCTACAGCGGCATGGGCTTCCGGATCGCGACCGGCCTGCCGATGACCTGGACTACTCCGTGACCCGGACGCCGATCCGGCCACCGGCGACCCGCGCCGTGAGCGTCTCGCCGGCCGACACCTCGGCCGGGTCGCGGACGACGGTGCCGTCGGGCTTCTGCAGTACCGCGTAGCCGCGCTCGAGCGTCGCGGCCGGCGAGAGGGCGCCGACCCGCGCCCGTAGCTGCTGCAGCTGGCCGTGGTCGCCGTCGAGGCGTGCGGCGAGGCACCGCCGCGCCCGTTCGACGTGTCCACCGATGTCGGCCGCACGACGGTCGAGATCGGCGACCGGCGCGGCCAGGGCGGGGCGGCTGCGCAGCGCGTCGAGCGACCGCTGCTCCTGGTCGAGGCGGGCGTGCAGGCACCGCCAGGTGCGCTGCCGGAGCGCTTCGACACGGCCGACCTCCTCGGCCATGTCGGGGACGACGAGCTTGCCGGCGTCGGTCGGCGTCGAGGCGCGCCGGTCGGCCACGTGGTCGACCAGCGGGGTGTCGGTCTCGTGCCCGACAGCAGACACCACCGGCGTCCGGCAGGCGGCGACCGCCCGGCAGAGCGCCTCGTCGGAGAACGGCAGCAGGTCCTCGACCGACCCGCCGCCGCGGGCCAGCACGATGACGTCGACGGCCGGGTCGGTGTCGAGCCGGGCGAGCGCGTCGAGCATCTGGCTCACGGCGTACGCGCCCTGCACGGCGACGGCCTCGATCCGGAAGCGGACCGCGGGCCAGCGGCGGCGGGCGTTCTCGACGACGTCGCGCTCGGCGGCGCTGTCGCGGCCCGTGACGAGTCCCACCGTGCCCGGGAGGAAGGGCAGCGGCCGCTTGCGTTCGGCGGCGAACAACCCCTCTGCGGCCAGCACCTGGCGCAGCTGCTCGAGGCGGGCCAGGAGCGCACCGACACCGACCGGGCGGATGTCGTAGGCCGTGAGCGACAGGGTCCCGCGCATCAGGTAGAAGTCCGGCTTCGCCCACACGACGACGCGGGCACCTTCGGCTAGCGGCGGTTGCACGGTTTCGCACACCGCGCGCGGGCAGGTGATGCGCAGCGACACGTCGGCGACCGGGTCGCGCAGCGTCAGGAACGCCGTGGCCGCCCGGCCGCTGAGCTCCGTGACCTGGCCCTCGACCCAGACGCGACCGAGGCGGCCGATCCACTCACCGATCGCGCGCGCGACCGTGCGTACCGGCAGCGGTGACTCGGGCGTCGACTCCAGGGGCACCCGGCCAACCTAGAGCCCGGGTGGGCGCTAAGGGCGGGGCGTCGCGCCGAGGTCGTCGGCGCCGGACTCCGCCCGGCGTATCGCCGGCTCGGCCGCCTGCTGCGCGGCCTGCTGGCCGTCGTTCGCGGACGGGGCGGCGGCGGTCGGTCCGGTGCTGTTCGACGAGCTGTCGGTGGCGGGCGCATGCGGCCCGTCGGCCTCGAGCTTGGCGATGCGGTTCTCGAGCATCGTCACGACCTGCAGGCGGTTGGCGTGGGCGAGCTCGTAGGCCCGCAGCGTCACGAGCTGAGGGACGTCGAGCTGGCGCAGGCGCGCCCGCAGCGAGGCGAGCGTGAGGTGGTCGATGTCGGGGATCGCCAGGTCGTCGGGGGACAGGTCGGCGCCCTCCGCCGCGGTCGACGGGACGTTCGCGCCGGCCTCCTGGCTCGCCTGCTCGGCCACCGCGGTCGCGGCACCGGGTGCGCCGGCCTCGATCGCCTGCTCGGACAGCTCCTCGGCCGGTGCGGGAGCGCTGGGCCGGTTGCCGCCCGCCGGTCGCGTGGTGGTCCTCTTACCGGTGGGCTTGGCTGCGGCGTCCTTGCGCCCGGCCGGCCGGTCGCTGGAGCGGCTGGTGGTGCGCCGCAGCTGGGTCGCCTTCTCGACCGCGTCACGTGCCTTCTCCGCGACCTCGCGCGCCTCCTCCTCGACCGTGCGCTCCGCCCCGCGGGCGGCCTCGGCGACCGAGCCGTTGGCCGACTCGCCGCGAAGCCCGCCCGTCAGGCCGGTGAGCTGGGTGCCGAGGCCCACGGCGTCGCCGGTCATCTTCTGCACGAACGCGATGCCGCGGGCCGCGTAGCCGAGGTACTCGCGGCGCACGGTCTGCGCCTTCTGGGCGACGAACGCCATGCCGATCAGCGGCAGCTGCGGCGCGATCGTCGGCAGGTTCTTCGCGGTGCGTACGCCGGACACCACGATCCCGAGGGCGGCGGCCACCGGGGTCGGCAGGTTTCCCGCCACGCCGGTGTGCTCGTCGTGGTTCTGGTCGTCGGGGGTGGCAGCCATGGAGAGTTCCTCTGGATCGTGCCCGCAGGCGCGGATGGTCCTGGTCCAGCGTGCCCGGCGCCGTCCGACGGCTAACCGGCGGGGTGGTGTGACGATGCCCGCTTCGCGGGACCGGGCGGAGCGGGCCCCGCGACGTACCATCGACACATGGAATCCACCGGCAAGCGCGTGCTCCTCGCGAAGCCGCGCGGCTACTGCGCCGGCGTCGACCGCGCGGTGCAGACGGTGGAGCGGGCACTGGAGACCTATGGCCCGCCGGTCTACGTGCGCAAGCAGATCGTGCACAACCTGCACGTGGTGCAGACCCTCGAGGCGCGCGGTGCGATCTTCGTGGAGGAGACCGACGAGGTGCCCGAGGGCGCGCTCGTCGTCTTCTCCGCCCACGGCGTCGCGCCGACCGTGCACGACGAGGCGCGCGACCGGCAGCTGCGCGCGATCGACGCGACCTGCCCGCTGGTGACGAAGGTGCACTCGGAGGTACGTCGGTTCGCCGGGCAGGACCTCGACATCCTGCTCATCGGCCACGCCGGCCACGAGGAGGTCATCGGCACCACCGGCGAGGCGCCGGAGCACGTGCACCTGGTCGACGGTCCCGACGACGTCGCCAACGTGACGGTGCGCGACCCCGACCGGGTGGCCTGGCTCTCCCAGACGACGTTGTCGGTCGACGAGACCAACGCGACGGTCGCGGCCTTGCGGGAGCGGTTCCCCAACCTGATCGACCCGCCGAGCGACGACATCTGCTACGCGACCCAGAACCGCCAGGGAGCCGTCAAGGCGATCGCCGCCGACAGCGACCTCGTCATCGTCGTGGGCTCGGCCAACTCCTCGAACTCCGTGCGGTTGGTCGAGGTGGCCCTCGACTCGGGCGCGGGTGCGGCGCGTCTCGTCGACCACGCGAGCGAGATCGACGAGGCCTGGCTCGACGGGGTGACGACCGTCGGTGTGACCAGCGGCGCGTCGGTGCCGGAGGAGCTGGTCGTCGAGGTCATGGAGTGGCTCGCCGCCCGCGGTTTCGGAGACGTCGAGGAGATCACCTCGGCCGAGGAGAACCTCCTGTTCGCGTTGCCCCGCGAGCTGCGCCGGTTGCCCGTCGCCGAGCGCGGCTGAGCCTTCGGCTCAGGTCAGTGCCAGGACGCCGGACGCGTATCCGGCGGCCGGTGCGCGACCGGGTGCTGCTGCAACGCGAGCACCCGTTGCCGGTGGGCCGTGTGCCGAAGCCCCGCGGTGCCGGCGGCGAGCAGGGTGCCGACGACGAGCACCGGCGCGCCGGTGATGAGCTCGGTAGCGAGCTCGAGCAGCTCCTGGGTGAGGAAGCTGCCGGTCACGCCCGTCACCTCGATCGTGCCCGCGATCAGCGCGACCAGCACGTAGACGAGTGGCGGCATGACCACGGTCGCGCGCAGGCCGTCGATCCGGACCAGCAGCGCGGCCGCCAGGCAGCCGGCACAGAAGCAGATCGCGAACAGGGTGCGCAGCCCGGAGCCGGTGGCCGCGTCGATGGTGCCGCCGGACACCGAGAGCACCACGGCCAGCAGCACGGCGGCCGGCACGGTGAGCCCGCGGCTGTCGACCAGCCGGGCCACGACCGGGCTCGTCCCGAGCGCCGTGGACCGTGGCCTGGGTGATCCGAACTCGCGTCCTGCCGAGATCACCACGTCGTCCTCCGTCTGCGTCGGCGCCGAGCGGTCGGCCCATCCACCCCGTGGGCGTGATGTCCGGGTCAGCACGGTAGCCGCCGGATGCCCGGATGGTGCCGCACCACGCGGGGCGTCAAACAAGCCTCACGGCGGCACGTCGTGCCCCTCCGCAGCTGTCACCAGCCGGATGCGTCGGCCTCGGTCGCCACGGTGGCGGACCGCGGGGCGTCGTCGATCGGGCGCGGCGGTGGCACGTCGGCGTCGACGGCACCGGTGTCGCGGATGCGGCGCAGCTGCGGCAGCACCCGCGTCTCCAGGGAGCCGACGGCGGCGTTGTAGTCGCCCACCGCCCGGCCGAGCGCGCGGCCCATGCGGTCGACGTGACCGGCGAACGTGGCCAATCGGCCGTGCAGCTCGCGCGCCGCGTCGAAGAGCACCCTGGCGTTGTCGGTGAGCGCTGCCTGCTGCCACGAGAACGCCACCGTGCGCAGCAGCGCGATCAGCGTCGTCGGCGTCGCCACGACGACGCGCCGGCTCATGGCGTGCTCGAGCAGGCCGGGGTCGTGCTCGAGCGCCGGGGCGAGAAATGCCTCGCCCGGCACGAACAGCACCACGAACTCCGGCGCCGGGCTGACCGCTGACCAGTAGGCCTTGCCGGCAAGGGCGTCGACGTGCGACCGCAGCTGGCGGGCGTGCCCGGCGAGGTGCTCCTTGCGGCGGGCGTCGTCGCTCGCGTCGGCGGCCTCGAGGTAGGCGCTCAACGGCACCTTCGCGTCGACGACCACGCTGCGCCCGCCGGACAGCCGCACAACGAGGTCGGGGCGTTGCACCCCGTCGGCCGTCGCCAGCGTCGGTTGCTCGTCGAAGTCGCAGTGCTCCACCATCCCGGCCACCTCGACCACCCGGCGCAGCTGCATCTCGCCCCAGCGGCCGCGCGCCTGCGGCGCCCGCAGCGCCCCGACCAGAGACGCGGTCTGCGCGCGCAGCTGCTCCGAGGTCTCGCGGACGAAGCCGACCTGCTCGACGAGCGAGGCGTAGGCCGCCGTCCGTGCCTGCTCCAACCCCCGCAGCTGGAGCTCGACCCGGTCGAGCGCCTCGCGAAGCGGCACGACCAGCTGCTCGACGGCCTGCCGGCGCTGCTCGAGCTCGCCGGTGGCTCGGGTCTCCGCCACTCGCAGGCGCCCCTCGGCCAGTGCGACGAACTGCGCGTTGTTGCGCTCCAGCGCCGCCGCCGACAGCTCCTGGAACTGCAGCGCCATCCGGGCCTGCGCCCCCGCGTTTCGCGCGCCGGCGAACCATGCGCCCAGCGCCGCGCCGAGCAGTAGACCGATGGCGGCCGCCATCACCGTGTTGTCCATCCGCCGACCTTCGCGCGAGGGTGTGACAGAACCGCCCCGGACCGCGGCCGCCGCAGCCGGTGGACGGCGACCGGCTCGACCGGGCTCGGCGTGTCGTCCCGTCGTTTTGTCGGTGGCCCCGCCTACCGTCCGAAACATGCTCGTGCTGCACACCTCCGACTGGCATCTCGGCCGGTCGTTCCACGGCGCCGACCTCACCGGTGCGCAGGCCGCCGTGCTCGACCACCTGGTCGACGTGGTGCGCGAGGAGCGGGTCGGCCTCGTCCTGATCGCGGGCGACCTCTACGACCGGGCGCTTCCGCCGGTCTCCGCCGTCGAACTGTGGGGCGACACGGCCGAGCGGCTCGTCGACGCCGGTGCACAGGTCGTGGTCGTCAGCGGCAACCACGACTCGGCCCGCCGGTTGGGCGGGGGCGCCGGGTTGCTCGAGCGCGCCGGCGTACACATCCGCACCGATCCCTCCCGGGCGGCCGACCCGGTGCTGCTCGACCTCGACGGTGCCGCGCTCGCGGTCTACCCGATCCCCTACCTGGAGCCGTCGGTCGCCGCCGATCTGGTCGAGGGCGCGCGGCCCACGCACGCCACGGTGCTGCGCGCCGCGGCCGAGCGGTGCCGCTTCGATCTGGCGGGCCGGTCGGGGGTGCGCGGCATCGCCGTCGCCCACGCGTTCGTCGCCGGCGGCGAGGAGTGCGCGAGCGAGCGCGCGCTGACGGTCGGCGGGGCGGCGCAGGTGTCCGCCGGCACCTTCGCGGGCTTCGACTACGTCGCGCTCGGTCACCTGCACGGTCGGCAGGTGCTCGGCGAGGGCCAGCTGCGCTACTCCGGCTCCCCGCTCGCCTACTCCTTCTCCGAGGAGCGCCACCACAAGGGTGCGTGGCTGCTCGACATCGGCACCGACGGCGTACGCCGCGTCCACGAGGTCGACCTGCCGGTCCCGCGCCGGCTCGCCCGGTTGCGCGGGACGCTCGAGGACCTGCTGGCCGCGCCGGTCTACTCCGAGGTCGAGGGCAGCTGGGTCTCGGTCACGCTGACCGACACCCGCTGCCCCGCCGGCGCCATGCCGCGGCTGCAGCGCCGGTTCCCGCACGCCGTCGAGCTGACGTGGGAGCCGGCCGGGGGCGTCGTCGACCTCACCGGCAGCTACACGGCGAGGGTCGCGCAGCGCGACGACCTCGAGGTGGTCGGCGAGTTCGTCAGGCACGTCCGCAACACGCCGGCCGACGCCGAGGAGGCGACCGTCCTGCACGACGCCGTCGAGGCGGCGACGCGCACCCCCGTCGAGGTCTGATGCGGCCCCATCGGCTGACGCTCTCGGCGTTCGGGCCCTTCCCCGGCGAGGAGACCGTCGACTTCGACGAGGTCGGCGCCGCCGGGCTGCTCCTGCTGCACGGGGAGACCGGCGCCGGCAAGACGTCGATCCTCGACGCCGTCGGCTACGCGCTCTACGGCGCGGTCCCCGGGGAGCGGGGCGTGCGCGGCCTGCGGTGCGAGCACGCGGGCGCCGCTGCCGAGACGTGGGTGCTGCTGGAGTTCTCGGTCGGGGAGCGCAGGTTCCGCATCCGGCGCTCGCCGAAGCAAGACGTGCCGAAGCAGCGCGGCACCGGCACGACGACCCGCCAGCCCGCCGCGCAGCTCGACGAGTGGCTCGGGGGTGGCTGGCAGACGGTGTCGACCCGTCTCGACGAGGTGGGGCTGACGGTCGGTGACGCGGTCGGCCTGACCGTGGAGCAGTTCCACCAGGTCGTCCTGCTCCCGCAAGGCCGGTTCGCCGCCTTCCTGCACGCGCCGGCGGACCAGCGGGAGAAGCTGCTGCGCAGCCTCTTCGGCACGGCCCGCTTCGCGCGGGTCGAGGACGAGCTCGCCGCTCATCGGCGCCGGGTGCAGGAGGAGCGCGACGAGCTCGCCCGTCAGGCCGACCTCGAGGTGCTCGGGCTGGCTCGCCGCGTCGGCAGCGAGGAGCCCGGCGACGGCCGCCGTTCCGACTGGGCGCACGGCATCGCCGCGCGGCTCGAGGCGGAGCTCGCCACGGCCGACGCCGCAGCCGCGCAGGCCCAGCAGCACCGAGCCGCCGCGGCCGAGACCCTCGCCGCAACCCGGGAGCTGGCGGTCGCGCAGCAGCGGCGTCGCGAGCTCGAGGACCGGCTGACCCGGTCCCGGGCCGAGGCACCCGCCCACGAGGCCCGGCGCGACCGGCTTCGCCGCGCGCGCCTCGCCGCGCCGCTCACCGGTGATCTCGCCCGTGAGGCGGAGCTCGCCGCCACCCTGCGCCGGACGGTCGTCGCGGCGGAGCGAGCCGTGTCGGTGCTTCCTCCCGACGTCGACCACGTCGTGCCGGCACTGCGCGCGGCCGAACGCGATGCGCTCGACGCGTGCGCCAACGTCCGGGCGCTTCTGCCGCTCGCCGGAGAGTTGGCGGCCGATGAGACCGAGTTGTCCGCGGTGCTGGCCGGCATCGCCCGGGCCGCACGCACCGAGGCAGCAGCACGGCTGGCGGCCGGTCGCTCGTTCGCCGAGACCCGCGCGGCAGTCGATGGCTTGGAGCAGCAGCTTCGTGCCGCCCGCGACCGGGCGCTCGACGCCCGCGAGCACTGGCTCGACCTGGCCCGCAGGCGCCTCGAAGGGATGGCGGCCGAGCTCGCCGCCGGGCTCGTCGACGGCGAGCCGTGCGCGGTCTGCGGCAGCAACGACCATCCGGCTCCGGCCAGGCCGGCCGAGGGTGCGGTCGGCAAGGACCAGGAGGACGCCGCCCGGGTCGCCGCGGAGGCCGCGCAGGCGGCCGCCGACGCCGTGCAACGGCGCCGGCACGAGGCCGAGGCCGCACTCGCCCCGCTCCTGGCCGAGGCCGGCACCGACGACCTCGCCGTTTTGGAGGCCGCGGTGGCGGATGCCGATGCCGCCTGCGCCGCGGCGGCAGCCGACCTCCCCGCCGAGACCCGGCCCGCCGACGGTCACGCGAGCGTCCTGCAGGCACGCGCCGCCGCGTTGCGCGCGACAACCGCCGAGCGGCGCGCGCGACTCGACGCGGCGCGTGGCGGCGAACGGACCCTCGAGGACCGTCTGGGCCGGTTGACCCGGAGGGCCGAGGACTGCGCCGCAGCGGCCGATGCGCTGCAGGTTGTCGAGCGTGCCGGTGCCGAGCACGCTGCAGCCGTCGCGGCCCTCGCCGGCGCCGTCACGGCCGCGGGGTTCACCGACGTGGCAGCGGCGCGTGGGGCTCTGCTGTCGGCCGCTCAGGTCGAGAACGAGGAGGCGGGCCTGGCGGCCTACGACGACGAGATCCGTTCGGTCGTCGCCCTGCTCGCCGAGCCGCAGCTGCAGGTCGACCTCGACCCGCCTGCCGACGAGGCCGCTGCACGTGCGGCGGCCGAGCTGGCGCAACGGCGGCACGAAGAAGCCGTCGAGGCGCGAGCCCGCCTCCGTGCGGCGACCGAGGCCGCGCAGGCGACTGCCGGCCGGCTCGCCGACCTCGAGCGCCGCCTCGCCCCGGTCGAGCAGCGGCTGGCGCTGGTCGCGGGCCTCGCCGAGCTGGCAGCGGGAGGCGCGGGCAACCGGCTCAACATGACCTTGTCCGCGTTCGTGCTGGCCGCCCGGCTCGAGGCGGTCGCGGTCCGCGCGAGCGCGCGACTGTCGCACATGACGAGCGGCCGCTACACCCTCGTGCACACCGACGACCTGCTCGACGGGCGCCGTCGCAGCGGCCTCGGCCTCGCCGTCCGCGACCTGTGGACCGGTGGCGAGCGACCGACGTCGTCGCTGTCCGGCGGCGAGACGTTCATGACCGCGCTGTCGCTGGCCCTCGGGCTGGCCGACGTGGTCGCGGAGGAGACGGGCGGCCGGCGGCTTGACACGCTGTTCGTCGACGAGGGCTTCGGGTCGCTCGACGACAACGCGCTCGACCGGGTGATGGAGGTGCTCGACGGGCTGCGCGACGGCGGCCGGCTGGTCGGGCTGGTCAGCCACGTCGCCGAGCTGCAGCGGCGGGCGCCGGCGCGGCTCGAGGTGCTGCGTGGCGAGTCGGGGTCGACGCTGCGCGCGCACCCCGCACCCCTCGCCGACTGAGGCCCCCGGCCGACCGCGGTCGCGCAGGTAGCGTGGTCCGTCGTGAGTCTGACCATCGGCATCGTCGGGTTGCCCAACGTCGGCAAGTCGACGTTGTTCAACGCGCTGACCAAGAACGACGTGCTCGCGGCCAACTACCCGTTCGCCACGATCGAGCCCAACGTCGGCGTGGTGCCGGTGCCCGACGAGCGGCTCACTCGCCTCTCGGCCATGTTCGACTCGGCCCGGATCGTGCCCGCGACGGTCAGCTTCGTCGACATCGCCGGGCTCGTGCGCGGCGCCAGCGAGGGGCAGGGGCTGGGCAACCGGTTCCTCGCCAACATCCGCGAGTCCGACGCGATCTGCCAGGTCGTGCGGGTGTTCACCGACCCCGACGTCACCCACGTCGAGGGCCGCATCGACGCCGCCGACGACATCGCCACGATCAACACCGAGCTCGTGCTCGCCGACCTCGCCACCGTCGACAACCGGCTGGCAAGGCTCGAGCGCGAGGCGCGGATGCGTCCCGAGAAGCGGGCGGAGCTCGCCGCCGTGCAGGCCGCCCGCGCCGTGCTCGACGAAGGCCGTCCGGTCTCGTCGGCGCCGGAGATCGACCGGGAGGCCCTGCGCGAGCTGTCGCTGCTCACGGCCAAGCCGTTCATCTACGTCTTCAACCTCGACGACGACGCGCTGGTCGACGCCGACCTCAAGGCCAAGCTCGCCGACCTCGTCGCCCCCGCCGACGCGGTCTTCCTCTGCGCCAAGATCGAGGCCGAGCTGACCGAGCTGCCCGACGAGGAGGCCGCCGAGCTGCTCGCCGAGCTCGGTCAAGGCGAGCCCGGCCTGCACCAGCTGATCCGCGTGGGCTTCCACACCCTCGGCCTGCAGACGTTCCTGACCGCCGGGCCCAAGGAGTCGCGGGCCTGGACGATCCGTCAGGGCTCGACCGCGCCCGAGGCCGCCGGTGTCATCCACACCGACTTCCAGCGCGGGTTCATCAAGGCGGAGATCGTCTCGTTCGACGACCTCGTCTCGGCCGGCTCGATGGCCGACGCCCGCGCCGCCGGGAAGGTGCGCATGGAGGGCAAGGACTACGTCATGCAGGACGGCGACGTGGTCGAGTTCCGCTTCAACGTCTGAGCCGCTGCGTCTCCCG
>DASSKL010000079.1 GCA_035690485.1 Mycobacteriales bacterium
CTCGAGGCTGCTGCTCGTCGCCGTCTCCAGCGGATCGGTACTCAACCCGCTGAACTCCTCGATGATCGCCGTGGCGCTCGTCGACATCACCCGTGCCTTCAAGCTGTCGTTCGCCGGCGCGTCGTGGCTGATCTCCGCCTACTACCTGGCGAGTGCGGTGGGCCAGCCGGTGATGGGGCGGCTCGGTGACCTGATCGGCCGGCGCCGGGTGTTCCTCGCCGGCCTCGTCGTGGTCGGCCTGTCGGGCCTCGCCGCCGCGGTCGCGCCGACGTTCGGCCTGCTGGTGGCCGCGCGTGTCGTGCAGGCCTGCGGCAGCTCGGCTCTCTACCCCGCGGGCGTCGGCATCCTGCGCGAAGCCGACGTCGACCGGCGGGCACAGGCCCTGGGGGTGATGTCGATCGTCGCGTCGGTCTCGGCCGCCATCGGTCCGACGATCGGCGGCGCCCTCGTCGGCTGGCAGGGCTGGCCGACGATCTTCCTCGTCAACCTGCCCGCCGTGGCCGTCTCGCTGGCACTCGCGCTCATCGCGCTGCCGCGCGACGACCGGCCGTGGATCTCTCCGGCCGCCCTGCTGCGGCAGTTCGACCTCCCCGGTGCCGGCTGCTTCTCGGCCGCGCTCGCGTTCCTGCTGGCCTTCCTCGTCTCCTTGCACGACAGCCCGGCCTGGTGGGCCCTGGGTCTCTCGATCCTCGCCGCCGTCGTGCTCGGCTACGTCGAGCGCCGACGCGACCGGCCGTTCCTCGACCTCGCGGCGCTGCGGGCCAACCGCGTGCTGGTGGGCGTCTACGCAGGCCAGGCGCTGGCGAACTTCGTCTTCTACGCGATCTTTTTCGGCATCCCGAGCTACCTGCAGGCCGCCCGCGGTGACGGCGCCGAGACCGCCGGACTGATCATGATGCCGATCACCGTGCTCGCGGTCGTCACCACGCCGTTCGCGGCCCGCCTGGTCGACCGGCACGGCAGCCAGCTGGTGCTCTCGGCGGGCTCGGTGGCCCTCGTGGCGGGAGCACTGGTGCTTCTCGCCGTACGTCCGGGTCTCGCCGATGCCGGCATCGCGGGCCTGCTGGCGCTCACCGGCATCGGGGTCGGCTGCACCAACCTGGCCCTTCAGACGGCGATGTACGACGCCGCCCCGGCCGCCGAGATGGGAGCGGCCTCCGGGCTGTTCCAGACCGCCCGCTACATCGGCACCATGCTGGCGGCCGGCACCCTCGGCGTCGTCTTCGGCGAGCGCATCGACGCTGCGCAGCTGCACCAGCTGGCGCTCATCCTCGGCGCCGCCGCGGTCATGCTCACCGTCTCCACGCTGCGTCGCCCGCGGCCCGTGCGCCTCGCCCCGCGGTGAGCTGTCGCGATCAGAGAGTGGTCACCGGGCGGCACTGCAGCAGCCACAGCCGCCCGCCGGCGAAGGCCCACTCGATGTCCCGCGGCCCGTGGAACACCCGCGCGCACCGCTCGGCCAGCCGGTGCAGCGCGACGAGCTGCCCGTCGTCGAGGCACAGCGCCTCGACCAGGTGCTCCGCCGTCGGCGTTTCGGCCGTGCCACCGTCGACGTCGAGCCGCACGGCGACGTCCTTGTAGCCCGGGTTCCGCTCGACCACCGCGCCGGCGGTGTCCAGCCGGTACAGGTCCGGGGTCACGAGCCCCTGCACCACTGCCTCGCCGAGCCCCCACGCGGCCTCCACCACCCGCTCGTCCGCGCCGGTCACAGGGTTGCGGGTGAAGAGCACGCCCGCGACGTCGGCCGCGACGAGCTGCTGGACGACCACGGCGACCGACACGGTGGCCGGCAGCCCCATCCGGTCGCGGTAGGCCATGGCGCTCGGCGTACGCCCCGACTCCCACACCTCGCGCACGGCGCCCGCCACCGCGGCCGCGTCGGGTACGCCGAGGCAGGTGCGGTGCTGCCCGGCGAAGCTCGCGTCGGCGGCGTCCTCGTCGATCGCCGAGGAGCGTACGGCGAATGGTCCGCCCGCCAGCACCGGCCCGTCCAGCTCGCCGTCGGCGATCCGTTCCACGGTGGCCGCGTCGAGAGCAACCCCTTCGGGCACCGGCAGCCCGGCCCGGACGGCTGCCGCCAGCTGCGCGGCCTTGCCTCCGTAGCGCGCCGCGTCGGCGGCGTCGGTCAGCGGCACGGCCACCGCGGGGACGGCGGCCGTGTCCCTGTCAGCGGTCATTCGAGGACGAGCACCTCGCCCGTGGTGCCGTTGACGCGCACCCTGGTGCCGTCGGCGATGAGCCGGCTCGCCTCGCGGGTGCCGACGACCGCCGGGATGCCGTACTCCCGCGCCACGATCGCCGGGTGCGACAGCAGGCCGCCGCGGTCGGTCACGATCGCCCCGAGCAGCGGCAGGATGATGTTGAAGGCCTCCGTCGTGCACGACGTGAGCAGCACGTCGCCGGGCTCGATCCGCCCGAAGTCCGCCGGGCTGCGCACCAGCCGGACGGTGCCCTCGTAGCTGCCGTTGCTGGCAGCGATGCCGGTGATCGACTCGGCGGTGTGGACGTGCTCGACCTCGGCGAACATGTTCATGATCACCGTTTGGACGGCAGCCGTGGCGCGGGCCATCGGTGGTGGCAGCAGCTCCAGCGGCGGGGGAGGAGCGGGCGGGTCACCCAGGTGGATCGGCACGTCGTCGGCATGCGCGGTCGCTCGCCAGTGCGCACGGGTCGCCACCTCGGCGGCGCTCGGGCCACCGGTGCCGCGCAGCATGGCGCAGAGCTCGTCGTAGGTGGCGTCCATCGCGTGCTCGGTCGCGAGCAGGGCGCCGCGCATGGCCAGGCGGGCGCCGACCGCGAGCACGACCCGTCGCACGATGCCGGCGGACCAGACGTCGCAGTAGAGGCCGCGCTCGTCGCGCAGCCGGTAGAGCAGCCGTGCCTCGGCCAGCAGCTCGTCGAACTCGGCGCGGTGCTCGGCCGGGACGGCTTCGCGCACCCGGTCCGTCGCCGCCTTCGTCGACTCGGCGTCGTCGACCGCGCGGGAGTCCGCGTCGAGCGCGGCGCGGATCCCGCGGAGCAGGATCTCCGGCTGCTCGAGCGCGTAGGGGTAACCGGGCTCGACGCTGTCGAGCAGTCGGTAACCGACCATGTCGACGTACTCCCGGGCCGCCGCGCCGGCCGCCCCCGGGAGCGCGCAGAGCTCCTGCAGCGCCGCCGGGTCGTCGCGGTTGACCAGCGCCCGCGCGGTGTCGTCGCGTGCGATGGCGTCGAGCAGGGCGGCCATCTCGTCGGCGAGGCCGCTCGACACCGGTGAGGCGCCCTGGAGCAGGGCGAGGACCTCACTCGTGGACACCTCGGGTGCCCAGGCGCTCATGTGCGCGATCAGGTCTCCGACCGGCGTCATCGCCGCGCTGTTGAACGAGTGGTGGGTCTCGGCCATCTCGGCGAAGTGGTCGCGGCACACGGCCAGGTGCGCCAGCAGGCCGTCGTCGTCCAGCGTCGCGGGGTCGATCGCCTGCAGCTCCCGGTGCCGGGCGATGTTGCGCGGCTTCACCTCGGTGTCCCAGCGCTGCAGGTCGGCCCGCCAGCGCTTGGTGGCGAACGTCTCCGCGGCTGCCTCGATCCGCGCCGGGAACTCCGCCTCGGGGGCCGGCATCAGCCGGTGGTAGACGAACCCGTTGATCAGCGCGGCCTGCAGGCCGTTGATCGGCGCGCCGTAGCGGGAGAACGCCGAGCGCATGCCGCGGGTGAAGGCATCCGGCCAGAAGTCCGAGATGAAGTGGGCGACCGGCCGGCTCAGGTGGCTGCGGTCGAGCTCCCACGAGCCGGGGCCGGGCGCGACGAATGGCGGCAGCTCGGTCGACTGGCGCGTGGATTCCGTGGTCATGCGGGTCCCCCCTCGGACGGATCTGTGCCAGCATCCTGCGGTGCGTCGGTCCTGGCAATGAGAACGGGCAAGATGGGCCAGTGTCCGTCACCGAGTCCCGCCGCCGCCGGCTGGCGGCCGCGATCGCCGCTCTCGACCTCGATGCGCTGCTGGTGACCCGGCTGGTCAACGTGCGCTACCTCACCGGGTTCACCGGCTCCAACGGGGCTCTGCTGCTGCACTCCGACGGCCGCGTCGTGCTGGCCACCGACGGCCGTTACACGGAGCAGGCGCAGCAGCAGGCGCCCGACCTGCCGGTGCGCACCGACCGCAACGTCGTCGGCGCCCTCGCCACGGGCGCGTCCGGACGGCTCGGGTTCGAGGAGCACGACCTCACGGTGTCGGCGTACGACGCCCTGCACGAGCAGCTGGCCGACAGCAGCACCGAACTGCGGCGCAGCGGGCAGCTCGTGGAGTCGCTCCGCCAGCACAAGGACGAGGACGAGGTGGCGACGCTCGCGCGTGCCGCCGCTGTCGCCGACCAGGCCCTGGCCGACTGCCTGCCGCGGATCAGGCCCGGCGTCACCGAGGCCGAGGTCGCCCGCGCCCTCGAGGACCGGATGCGCGACCTGGGTGCCGAGGCGCCGGCGTTCGACACGATCGTCGCGAGCGGGCCCAACGGCGCCATGCCGCACCACGGCGCCGCCGACCGTCCGCTGGCGACGGGCGATCTTGTGACGATCGACTTCGGCGCCCGGGTCGACGGCTACCACTCCGACATGACCCGGACCATCGCCCTCGGCCCGGTGGCCGCGTGGCAGCAGGAGCTCTACGACCTGGTGCGGGAGGCGCAGCGGCAGGGCCGGCGGGCGCTCGCCGTCGGGGCCGAGACCCGGGCGGTGGACGCCGCCGCGCGCGCCGTCATCGAGGCCGCCGGTCACGGCGCGAACTACCCGCACGGGCTCGGCCACGGGGTCGGGCTGGAGATCCACGAAGCGCCGATGATCGGGTCCACGAGCACGGCTACACTCGACGAGGCAGTGCCCGTCACCGTCGAGCCGGGGGTCTACCTCCCGGGGCGCGGCGGTTGCCGCATCGAGGACACCCTCGTGGTCCGCGCGGACGGGCCGGAGCTGCTGACGACGACGACCAAGGACCTGCTGGTCCTGTGAGCGGGAGCGCACGCGCGTGGCGACCACCAACGACCTGAAGAACGGCATGACGCTCGACCTCGACGGCGTGCTCTGGAACGTCGTGGAGTTCCAGCACGTCAAGCCCGGCAAGGGTGGCGCGTTCGTGCGCACCAAGCTGAAGAACGTGCTGACGGGGCAGGTCGTCGAGAAGACGTTCAACGCCGGCGTGAAGGTCGACGTGGCCACCGTCGACAAGCGCGAGATGCAGTACCTCTACCAGGACGGCGACAACTACGTCTTCATGGACACCGCGTCCTACGAGCAGCTGCCGGTGCCGGCCGACGTGGTGACCGACGCCACGCCCTACCTGCTCGAGAACATGACCGCCACGGTCGCCACGCACGCAGGCACCCCGCTCTACGTCGAGCTGCCGGCGAGCGTCGAGCTCACGATCACCTACACCGAGCCGGGCCTGCAGGGCGACCGCTCCACTGGTGGCAACAAGCCCGCGACGCTCGAGACCGGCGCGACCGTTCAGGTCCCGCTGTTCCTCACCACCGGCGAGAAGATCAAGGTCGACACCCGTGACGGTCGGTATCTGGGCCGGGTGACCTCCTAGCGGTGGCCGCGCGCAGCAAGGCACGCAAGCGCGCCGTCGACGTGCTGTTCGAGGCCACGCTGCGCGGCACCGACCCGGTCGAGACCCTCGCCCAACGTCTGGCGCAGGCCGACCCGCCCGTGCCGGACTACGCCGTCGCGCTCGTCGAGGGCGTGGTCGCGCACCGCGCCCGCATCGACGAGCTGATCGCGTCGCACGCGGTCGGCTGGACGCTCGACCGGATGCCGCCCGTCGACCTCACGATCCTGCAGGTCGCGACCTACGAGCTGCTCTGGCGCGACGACGTGCCGGATCCGGTCGTCATCGACGAAGCGGTCGAACTGGCGAAGAACCTCTCGACCGACGAGTCGCCGGCTTTCGTCAACGGCCTGCTCTCAAGGCTTCTGGGACTGAAGCCTGACCTCGTGGTCTAGCCGGTTCCGCGAGCTAAGCGTCCACCGCGCGGCGGGCTTCGGGATTGAGAACCCCCCAGTGGATGAACTGCTCGGCGACCTCGTGGGCCGACTGGTTGTAGATCACGGCCAGCGAGCGCAGGTCGTCCTGCCGGATGGAGAGCACCCGGCCGTTGTAGTCGCCGCGCTGGCTCTGGATCGTCTGCGCGTAGCGGTGCAGCGGAGCCGCGTCGTCGGCCGGCACGTCGGACAGCTTCTCGAGGTCGATGACGATGCGCGGGGGAGGCTCGGGGGTCGCGACGCTGCCGCCGCCGTGGGGGAGCAGCTCGGCGATGGGTACGCCGTAGAAGTCGGCGAGCTCGGCCAGCCGCTGCACCGTGACCGCCCGGTCGCCGCGCTCGTAGGAGCCGACGACCACGGCCTTCCAGCGTCCCTCGGACTTCTCCTCGACGCCGTGCAGCGACAGACCTTGCTGCATGCGGATGCCTCGCAGCCGCGAGCCGAGCGCCTTGGCGTAGGCGCTGGTGCCGGGCTCCGCCGCCGTGAGGTCGATCTCGTCCCTGCTGTCGGTCATCGTCTGTCCTTCGTCGGCGCGGGGGCGCGAGCCAGCGAGTGGAGGGGTAGAGCATACCGGGGCACGGTTACCCTCCGTGACGGTATTGCCGCGCTTCATGATCGTCAAGCACCCCGACGCGCCTATCCCGGGGTATTTGTCCGACTCGGCTCGGGATTCGGCGTACGGCGCACAACTCCTGCGCGGGGACGCGGCCGGACCGCCTGGTAACGTAGAACGCACCGACGTCCTTTAAGGCCTGTCCCGTGAGGCAGGGAAGGGGGTCCCTGGTGGCGCATGCCCCCACACCGTTTCGCGGCTCCGCCGCTGCTGCCGGCAATCCCGCCGAGCCGGCGCCCTCCGATCGCCGCACCGTCCTCGACGCCGACGACATTGCGCGTGCCCTGACCCGGATCGCCCACGAGGTGATCGAGCGCACCAAGGGCGCCGGCGACGTCGTCCTCCTCGGCATCCCGACCCGTGGAGTCGATCTCGCCCGCCGGCTGGCCGACCGGATCGCCGCGGTCCAGTCGACCGACGTACCGGTGGGCTCCCTCGACGTGACGATGTACCGCGACGACCTGCGCATGCGCGGCGTACGCCCGCTCGCCGAGACCGACCTGCCGGCCAGCGGGGTCGACGGGCGCACGGTGGTCCTCGTCGACGACGTGCTCTTCTCCGGGCGCACGGTCCGCGCCGCGCTCGACGCGCTGAACGACCTCGGGCGCCCGCGCGCGGTCCAGCTCGCTGTGCTCGTCGACCGGGGGCATCGCGAGCTGCCCATCCGCGCCGACTACGTGGGCAAGAACCTCCCCACCTCGCTGCGCGAGACCGTCAGCGTGCTGCTCGACGAGCACGACGGCCGCGACGCCGTGCTGCTCGGTCCCGCTGACGACGCGACCGGAGGTGACGCATGAAGCACCTGCTCTCCGCGGGCGACCTCACCCGTGACGAGGCCGAGCTCGTGCTCGACACCGCCGAGGAGCTCGCCCGGGTCGCCGACCGGCCGATCAAGAAGCTGCCGACCCTGCGCGGCCGCACGGTCGTCAACCTGTTCTTCGAGGACTCCACCCGCACCCGCACGTCGTTCGAGGTCGCGGCGAAGCGGTTGTCCGCCGACGTCATCACGTTCTCGGCCAAGGGCAGCAGCGTGTCCAAGGGCGAGTCGCTCAAGGACACCGCGCTGACCCTCGAGGCGATGGGCGCCGACGGCGTGATCTGCCGGCACAGTGCCAGCGGCGCCCCGCACCGGCTGGCGCAGTGGGTCCACGGCGCGGTCGTCAACGCCGGCGACGGTACCCACGAGCACCCGACCCAGGCGCTGCTCGACGCCTACACGATGCGCTCGCGGCTCGGTCGGGTCGAGGGGCTCAACGTCGCCATCGTCGGCGACGTGCTGCACTCGCGGGTCGCGCGTTCGAACGTGCTGCTGCTGCACACGCTCGGCGCCCAGGTGACCCTGGTCGCGCCGCCCACCCTGCTGCCGGTCGGGGTCGACGCCTGGCCGGCGGAGGTCTCCTACGACCTCGACGACGTGCTGCCCAAGAGCGACGTCGTCATGATGCTGCGAGTGCAGCGCGAGCGGATGCACGCGGCCTACTTCCCGACCACCCGCGAGTACTCCCGGCGCTACGGGCTCGACGCCCCACGGATGGCTGCCCTGCCCGACGACGCGATCGTGATGCACCCCGGACCGATGAACCGCGGCGTCGAGATCGCCGCCGAGGTCGCCGACTCGGTCCGGTCCACGATCGTCGAGCAGGTCGCCAACGGCGTGAGCGTCCGGATGGCCGTGCTCTACCTGCTGCTCGGAGGGACTGAATGAGCGCCTGGACCCTGCGGGGCGTGCGGCCCTACGGCGGTGAGCCCACCGACCTGCACCTCGCCGACGGCCGCATCGTCGAGGAGGCGCCGGCGGGCGCCACGGCCTACGACGCCGGCGGCCTCGTCGTGCTGCCGGGCCTGGTCGACCTGCACACCCACCTGCGCGAGCCCGGCCGCGAGGACGCCGAGACGGTCGAGACCGGCACCCTCGCCGCCGCCCTCGGCGGCTACACCGCAGTGCACGCGATGGCCAACACCGAGCCCGTCGCCGACACCGCGGGCGTCGTCGAGCAGGTCTGGCGGCTCGGGCAGGAGGCCGGTCACTGCGAGGTGCACCCCGTCGGTGCGGTCACCGTCGGGCTCGGTGGCGAACGGCTCGCCGAGCTCGGTGCGATGGCCGACTCCGCCGCCCGGGTGCGGGTGTTCTCCGACGACGGCAGGTGCGTGCACGACCCGCTGCTCATGCGCCGGGCGCTCGACTACGTCAAAGCCTTCGACGGGGTCATCGCGCAGCACGCGCAGGACCCGCGGCTCACGGAGGGCGCGCAGCTCAACGAGGGCGTCGTCTCCGCGCAGCTCGGCCTCGTCGGCTGGCCGGCCGTCGCCGAGGAGGCTGTCATCGCGCGCGACTGCCTGCTCGCCGCGCACGTCGGCTCCCGGCTGCACGTGTGCCACGTGTCCACGGCCGGCGCGGTCGAGCTGATCCGCTGGGCCAAGAGCAAGGGCTGGGACGTCACCGCCGAGGTGACGCCGCACCACCTCCTGCTGACCGACGACCTGGCCACGTCCTACGACCCGGTCTTCAAGGTCAACCCGCCGCTGCGCACGGCTGCCGACGTCGCCGCCCTCCGCGCCGGGCTGGCCGACGGCACCATCGACGCCGTCGCCACCGACCATGCGCCGCACCCGCTGGAGGACAAGGAGACCGAGTGGGCCGCCGCGGCGTTCGGCATGCTCGGCCTCGAGACCGCGCTCTCGATCGTCGTCGACACGATGGTCGCCACCGGCGCGCTCGACTGGAAGGGAGTCGCCGACCGCATGTCCGTCCGCCCCGCTCACATCGGCCGCCTGGCCGAACAAGGACAGCAGCTCGTCCCGGGTGCGCCCGCCAACGTCGTACTCATCGATCCCGATGCCCGCTGGGTCGTCGACCCGGCGCAGACGGCAAGCCGCAGCCGCAACACGCCCTACGCCGGACGCGAGCTGCCCGCCCGCGTCGTCGCGACGTTCCTGCGCGGCCGGCCCACCGTCATGGACGGGAAGCCCGCATGAGAGAACCAGCCATCCTGGTCCTGGAGGACGGGCGGGCGTTCCGCGGCGAGGCCTACGGCGCCGTCGGCGAGACCGTCGGGGAAGCGGTCTTCAACACCGGCATGACCGGCTACCAGGAGACCCTCACCGACCCGTCGTACCACCGGCAGGTCGTCGTCATGACCGCCCCGCACATCGGCAACACCGGCGTCAACGACGAGGACCCCGAGTCCCGCCGGATCTGGGTCGCCGGCTACGTCGTGCGCGACCCGGCCCGGGTGCCCTCCAACTGGCGTTCGCAGCGCAGCCTCGACGAGGAGCTCGCCGCTCAGGGCGTGGTCGGCATCAGCGGTGTCGACACCCGCGCGCTGACCCGGCACCTGCGCGAGCGCGGCGCGATGCGGGTCGGTGTCTCCAGCGTCGAGACCGACCCCGACGCGCTGGCCGCGCGCGTGCTCGCGAGCCCCACCATGGAGGGCTCCGACCTCGCGCGCGAGGTCACCACGCCGCAGCCCTACGTCGTGGATGCCTCGGGTGGCAGGAGATACCGCGTGGCCGCGATCGATCTCGGCATCAAGGCCTCGACCCCGCGCTACCTCAGCCAGGCCGGGTGCGAGGTGCACGTGCTTCCCGCCACCGCGACCGCCGACGACATCCTCGCGGTCGAGCCCGACGGCGTGTTCTTCTCCAACGGCCCTGGCGACCCGGCGACGGCCGACTACGCCGTCGAGGCGATGACCGGGGTGCTGGGCCGCAAGCCGGTGTTCGGCATCTGCTTCGGCAACCAGATCCTGGGCCGCGCGCTCGGCCTGGGCACCTACAAGCTCAAGTACGGCCATCGCGGCGTCAACCAGCCGGTGCAGGACCGGCTGACCGGCCAGGTGCACGTGACCAGCCACAACCACGGGTTCGCCGTCGACGCGCCGCTCGAGGGCCGGGTCGACACCCCCTATGGTGCCGCCGAGGTCACCCACGTCGATCTCAACGACGACGTGGTCGAAGGCCTGCAGTGCTTGGAAATCCCGGCGTTCTCGGTGCAGTACCACCCCGAGGCCGCCCCCGGCCCGCACGACGCGACCGGGTTGTTCGAGAGGTTCGCGGAGTTGATGGAGGCACACCGGTGACCGACCAGCAGATCGACGACGGCCGGCCCGCCGCGCCGGATCCGCACCTGTTCGCGGATCGAGCCGCACCACCGGCGTTCGCGCACGTGGCGGGCATCATCGGCTTCGTCCTCCTCTGCGTCGCGGTCCTGTCGGTCGCGGCCTACTTCATCGGCAGCGGGACCGATTGATGCCCAAGCGCACAGACATCGAGAGCGTCCTCGTCATCGGTTCCGGACCGATCGTCATCGGCCAGGGCTGCGAGTTCGACTACTCCGGCACCCAGGCCTGCCGCGTGCTCCGGGACGAGGGGCTGCGAGTGAGCCTCGTCAACAGCAACCCGGCGACGATCATGACCGACCCGGAGTTCGCGCACGCGACCTACATCGAGCCGATCACGCCGGGGGTCGTGGCCAAGGTCATCGCCCGCGAGCGCCCCGACGCGCTGCTCGCCACCCTCGGCGGTCAGACCGCGCTCAACACCGCGGTCGCGCTCTACGAGAGCGGCATCCTCGAGCAGTACGACGTGGAGCTGATCGGCGCCAACGTCGACGCGATCCGGGCGGGGGAGGACCGCGAGAAGTTCAAGGAGCTGATGGCGCAGATCGGCGCCGAGGTCGCCCGCAGCCGCCTGGTGCGCCGCGTCGAGGAGGGCATCGAGACCGCGGCCGAGCTGGGCTACCCGCTGGTGCTGCGCCCGTCCTACACGCTGGGCGGTGCCGGTTCCGGCTTCGCCCACGACGAGACCGAGCTGCGCCGGATGCTCGCCGCCGGGCTGGCCGCGAGCCCGGTCCACGAGGTGCTGGTCGAGGAGAGCATCCTGGGCTGGAAGGAGTACGAGCTCGAGATGATGCGCGACGGCGCCGACAACGTCGTCGTCGTCTGCTCGATCGAGAACCTCGACCCGATGGGCGTGCACACCGGCGACTCGATCACCGTCGCCCCGGCGATGACGCTGACCGACCGCGAGTACCAACACATGCGCGACGTCGCGATCGACGTCATCCGCGCGGTCGGCGTCGACACCGGCGGGTCCAACATCCAGTTCGCGGTCGACCCGGCCACCGGCCGCATGATCGTTATCGAGATGAACCCCAGGGTCTCGCGGTCCTCCGCGCTGGCGTCCAAAGCGACCGGCTTCCCGATCGCGAAGATCGCCGCCAAGCTGGCGATCGGCTACACCCTCGACGAGATCGCCAACGACATCACGCAGGAGACGCCGGCGAGCTTCGAGCCGAGCCTCGACTACGTGGTCGTGAAGATCCCGCGCTTCGCCTTCGAGAAGTTCCCCGGCGCCGATCCGGTGCTGACGACGCACATGAAGAGCGTCGGAGAGGTCATGGCCCTCGGCCGGGCCTTCCCCGAGGCCCTGCAGAAGGCGATGCGCTCCCTCGAGCAGGCCGGCAGCCAGTTCGACTTCGCGGCCGCCGCGGGCGACAAGGACGCGTTGCTCGCCAGCGCCGCCAAGCCGCACGAGGGCCGGCTGCACGACGTGCAGCGCGCGCTGCAAGCCGGGGCCACCGTCGCCGAGGTCGCTGCGGCGACCGGCATCGACCCGTGGTTCGTCGACCAGGTCCAGCTGCTGTGCGAGGTCGCCGACAAGGTCCGCGGCGCGGCCGACCTCGACGCGGCCACCCTGCGCCACGCCAAGCGGCACGGCTTCTCCGACCTGCAGATCGCCGCGCTACGCGGCATGCGCGAGGAGACCGTGCGGGCGCTGCGCCACGCGCTCGGTGTGCGCCCCGTCTACAAGACCGTCGACACGTGCGCCGCCGAGTTCGCCGCCCGCACGCCCTACCACTACTCGTCCTACGACGAGGAGACCGAGGTCGAACCGTCGAGCCGGCCGAAGGTGCTGATCCTCGGCAGCGGCCCCAACCGCATCGGCCAGGGCATCGAGTTCGACTACGCCTGCGTGCACGCCTCCTACGCGCTCCGCGACGCCGGCTACGAGACCGTGATGGTCAACTGCAACCCGGAGACGGTCTCGACCGACTACGACACCTCCGACCGGCTCTACTTCGAGCCGCTGACCTTCGAGGACGTGCTCGAGGTCGTGCATGCCGAGCAGGCGTCGGGCGAGGTCGTCGGCGTCGTCGTACAGCTCGGCGGCCAGACGCCGCTCGGCCTCGCGCAGCGGCTCAAGGACGCCGGCGTGCCGATCGTCGGTACGCCGCCCGAGGCCATCCACCTGGCCGAGGAACGCGGGGCGTTCGGTCGGGTGCTCGCCGAGGCCGGACTGCCGGCCCCCAAGCACGGCACCGCCACGTCCTTCGCCGATGCGAAGAAGATCGCCGACGAGATCGGCTACCCGGTGCTGGTGCGCCCGTCCTACGTCCTCGGTGGTCGCGGCATGGAGATCGTCTACGACGACGACATGCTGCGCGCCTACATCGAGCGGGCCACGCAGATCTCACCCGAGCACCCGGTCCTCGTCGACCGTTTTCTCGACGACGCGGTCGAGATCGACGTCGACGCGCTGTACGACGGGTCAGAGCTGTTCCTCGGCGGGGTGATGGAGCACATCGAGGAGGCCGGCATCCACTCCGGCGACTCTGCCTGCGCGCTGCCCCCGCTCGCGCTCGGCAGCGCCGACATCCGGCGCATCCGCGAGTCCACCGAGGCGATCGCCCGGGGAGTCGGGGTGCGCGGGCTGCTCAACGTGCAGTACGCATTGGCCGGCGACATCCTCTACGTCCTCGAGGCCAACCCGCGGGCCAGCCGCACCGTGCCCTTCTGCTCCAAGGCGACCGCGGTGCCGCTCGCCAAGGCGGCCGCGCGCGTGATGCTCGGCGCGACGATCGCCGACCTGCGCGCCGAGGGGATGCTGCCCGAGGGGGACGGCGCCGACCTGCCGCTCGACGCGCCGATGTCGGTCAAGGAGGCCGTGCTGCCGTTCGGCCGGTTCCACGGGGTCGACACCGTGCTCGGCCCGGAGATGAAGTCGACCGGTGAGGTCATGGGCATCGACGCGGTGTTCGGTACCGCCTTCGCCAAGTCGCAGGAGGCGGCGTTCGGCGCGCTGCCGACGAAGGGTCGGGTCTTCGTGTCGGTCGCCAACCGCGACAAGCGGGCGATCATCTTCCCGTTGAAGCGGCTCGCGGACCTCGGCTTCGAGGTGCTCGCCACGGTCGGCACCGCCGCCACCCTGCACCGCAACGGTGTGGCGGCGACCGTCGTGCGCAAGCTCTCCGACGGGCCCGACAACATCGTCGAGAAGATCCTCGCGGGCGAGGTCGACCTGATCGTCAACACGCCGTTCGGCCAGGCCGGCCCGCGCCTCGACGGCTACGAGATCCGCACCGCCGCGGTCTCGCGCGGCGTGCCCGCGGTCACTACGGTCCAGGGGCTGGCGGCGGCCGTGCAGGGCATCGAGGCGCTGGTCCGTGGCGAGGTGGGAGTCACGCCGCTGCAGGAGCACCACGACCGCATAAGGGCGGGGCGAGCGGGCGGTCACGGATGAAGCCGGTCCAGGTGCGCGGCGAGGTCCTCGGCATCAAGCAGGTCGGCGCCTACTGGGCGATGACGCTGGTAGCGCCGGGCATCGCCGAGCAGACCAGGCCGGGCCAGTTCGTCGCGATCGCGGTGGGCGGACCCGAGACACCGATGCTGCTGCGCCGGGCCTTCTCGATCCACGCCGTCCGCGAGACCGGCATCTACGGCGGCACCGTCGAGTTCGTCTTCGCCGTCCACGGCAAGGGCACCGAGTGGCTGTCCCGACTGCGGCAGCACGACAGCGTCGACGTGGTCGGGCCGCTGGGCCGGCCGTTCGCGCTCCCTCGCGAGCCGGCGCACTGCGTCCTCGTCGGGGGCGGTTACGGCGCCGCGCCGCTGTTCCTGCTCGCCGATGCGCTGCGCGCCCGCGGCTGCCGGGTCGACTTCGTACTCGGCGCCGCCACCGGCGACCGGCTCTTCGGCGCGCTGGAGGCCAAGCGGATGGCTGCCAGCGTCGCATTCACCACCGACGACGGTTCTTTCGGCCAGCAGGGCCGGGTCTCGGACATGCTTCCCGACGTCATCGCCCGCACCCGCGCCGACGTCGTCTACGCCTGCGGCCCGATGGCGATGCTCGAGGCCGTCTCGCGGATCGCGGCGGAGGCCTACGACGGGGCCGGCATCCCCGCCCAGGTCGCGGTCGAGGAGGCGATGGCCTGCGGCGTCGGCGTCTGCATGACCTGCGTGCTGCCCGTCATCGGTGACGACGGGGAGACCCGCATGGTCCGCTCCTGCGTCGAGGGCCCGGTGTTCGCCGCCGACCGGCTGCGCTGGGACGCGCTGGGCACCGTGCCGCTCGATGCCGTCGGCGCCGCGGCGATGGGAGCGCACTGATGGCCGACCTGACCACGCGACTTGCCGGGGTGGAGTTCCCCAATCCGGTCTTCACCGCCTCCGGGTGCGCCGCCGCCGGTCAGGAGCTCGACCAGTTCTTCGACGTCTCCTCGATCGGCGGCGTCGTCACCAAGTCGATCATGCTCGAGCCCCGGTCCGGCCGGCCGACGCCACGCATGGCCGAGACCCCGAGCGGCATGCTCAACTCCATCGGGCTGCAGGGGCCGGGCATCGACGCGTTCCTGCAGCGCGACCTGCCGTGGCTCGAGCAGCGCGGAGCGCGGGCCGTCGTCTCGATCGCCGGCGGCAGCGTCGACGACTACGCCAAGCTCGCCGGCCGGCTGCGTGGGGCGCCGCTCGCGATGATCGAGGTCAACATCTCCTGCCCCAACGTCGAGGACCGCGGCCAGGTCTTCGCCTGCGATGCCGGTGGCGCCGCCGCGGTCGTCTCCGCCGTGCGCAAGGCGGTCGCGTCGAGCATCCCCGTCTTCGCGAAGCTCTCGCCCGACGTCACCGACATCGTCGCCGTCGCGCGCGCCTGCGTCGACGCCGGCGCCGACGGCCTCTCGATGATCAACACGCTGCTCGGGATCGTCATAGACACGACGAGCCTGCGCCCGGTGCTCGCGGGGGTCACCGGCGGGCTGTCCGGGCCGGCCATCCGGCCGGTCGCCGTCCGCTGCGTCTGGCAGGTCCATGCCGCGATGCCCGAGGTACCGATCCTCGGCATGGGCGGGATCCGCACCGGGCTCGACGCGCTGGAGTTCCTGCTCGCCGGCGCCAGCGCGGTCAGCGTCGGCACGGTCACCTTCCACGACCCGAGCGCGCCCGCCCGGGTGCTCGCCGAGCTGCGCCAGGCCCTCGACGAGCGAGGCATCGAACGACTGGAGGACATCATCGGCCTAGCCCACCGCCCGCCGGTTCTCACCGTCCCGGAGGAGCCCGATCCACCGGGCGACGAACCCGAGCCGATCCCCACCGCCCGACCCGTCGCCTTCGAGGACGTCCGGTGACCGGCCGCGAGCGGGCGCCCATTGCGGTGGCCCTGGACGCCCCCGACGTGGAGACCGCCGCCCGTTGGGCGGCCGCGGTCTCGCCGTACGTCTCGACGCTGAAGGTCGGCCTGGGGCTCTTCTGCCGGCAGGGCCCGGAGGTCGTCGACGCGATCCGGGGCGCGCGCGGCGCCGACCTCTTCCTCGACCTGAAGCTGCACGACATCCCCGCGACCGTGGCCAATGCCGCGCGGGCGGTGGCACGGCTCAAACCGCGTTACCTGACGGTGCACGCGGCCGGCGGCCGGGCGATGGTGTCCGCCGCCGTCGAGGCCGCCCCCGACGTCGACATCGCCGGCGTCACCGTGCTGACCTCCCTCGCCGAGAGCGACCTGGCCACCGTGGGTTTCGCCGGCTCCGCCGCCGATGCCGTACGCCGCCTCGCGGTGCTCGCCGTCGACTCGGGCGCCCGCGCGCTGGTCTGCTCCCCGCAGGAGGTCGCGATGGTCCGCGCGGAGGTCGGCCCCGGCATCACACTGATCACCCCGGGCGTGCGCCCGGCGGCTGCCGACACCCAGGACCAGGCCCGGGTCGCGACCCCCGAGCGCGCGCTCGCCGACGGGGCGGACCTGCTGGTCATCGGCCGCCCGATCACCGGTGCCGACGACCCCGGGGCGGCCGCCGCCGCGATCTCCGCGACCCTCGCGCGTTAGCGCTGCGACAGGGCGGATTGCCGGTGACGCCGCCGACCCGCTAGGTTCGCCGCGCCGCCCTCGACCCGCTCGGCGCTCCGACGTTCCTACCGCGAGGTGACCCACGTGCCGCTTCCGTCCTTGACCCCCGAGCAGCGGGCCGCGGCGCTGGAGAAGGCCGCGGCGGCCCGGCGGGCCCGCGCCGACCTCAAGGCGCGGCTCAAGCGCTCGGGCACGTCGCTCGCGGACGTGCTCGCGCGAGGCGAGACCGACGAGGCGATCGGCAAGATGAAGGTCTCCGCGGTGCTCGAGGCGCTGCCCGGCGTCGGCAAGGCGCGGGCCGCGAAGATCATGGAGCGGCTCGACATCTCGCCGAGCCGGCGGGTGCGCGGTCTCGGCGCCAACCAACGAGCCCGGCTGGTGGCAGAGTTCGGTGACGGTGCCGGACGCGCGTAGCCGACACGGGCGTCTGACGGTCCTGTCCGGGCCGTCCGGAGTGGGCAAGGGCACGGTCGTCGCCGCCGTACGCCGCCGCCACCCCGAGGTCTGGGTCTCCGTGTCCGTCACCACCCGCGAGCCCCGGCCGGGGGAGACCGACGGCGTGGAGTACCACTTCGTCGACCTCGACACGTTCACCGGCATGGTCGCCCGGGGGGAGTTCCTCGAGCACGACACCCACTTCGGTGCCGGCTACGGCACCCCGCGCGCCCCGGTCGAGGAGCGCCTGGCCGCCGGTGGCAGCGTGCTGCTCGAGATCGACCTGCAGGGCGCGCGACAGGTGCGGGCGCGGATGCCCCAGGCCATGCTCGTCTTCCTCGCGCCGCCCTCGTGGGAGGAGCTCGAACGCCGGCTGCGCGGGCGCAGCACCGAGGACCGGCAGCGGGTCCGCCGCCGCCTCGACCGGGCCCGCATCGAGATGGCGGCCGAGGCGGAGTTCGACGCCGTCGTCGTCAACGACGACGTCGAGGCCGCGGCCGATCGGCTGGTAGCCTTGATGTCGATCTAGATCCGCAGTCTGCAGCGAGAGGCACCACGTGGCCGGCACCAGCCCCGACCCCCAGGGCATCACCTACCCGCCCATCGACGACCTGCTCGGCAAGGTCGAGTCGAAGTACGCCCTGGTGCTCTACGCCTCCAAGCGCGCGCGGCAGATCAACGCCTACTACTCCCAGCTCGGAGAGGGGCTGCTGGAGTACGTCGGCCCGCTGGTCGACACCCACCCGCACGAGAAGCCGCTGTCGGTCGCGCTGCGCGAGATCGACCAGGACCTGCTCGAGTACGAGCAGGTCGAGCAGTAGCTCCTCGCCCGCGGCCGGACCATGGCTGACGACGGCCTCCCGTCCCGCGGGACCCCCGCGCCCGAGCGATCCTCGGTCGTCCTCGGCGTCTCCGGCGGCATCGCCGCCTACAAGGCCTGCGAGCTGTTGCGGCTGCTGACCGAGTCCGGCCACGAGGTGCGCGTCGTGCCGACCGACGCGGCCCTGCGGTTCGTCGGCACACCGACCTGGGCGGCGCTGTCCGGCCGACCGGTCAGCACCGACGTCTGGACCGACGTCGAGCAGGTGCCCCACGTGCGGCTCGGCCAGCGCGCCGACCTCGTCGTCGTGGCACCGGCCACCGCTGACCTGCTCGCCCGGGCGGCCACCGGCCGGGCCGACGACCTGCTCACCGCGACCCTGCTCACCGCCCGCTGCCCGGTCGTCTACGCGCCGGCCATGCACATGGAGATGTGGGAGCACCCGGCGACCCGGGCCAACGTCGACACCCTGCGCGCCCGGGGCGCGGTCGTGCTCGACCCGGCGGTCGGCCGGCTCACCGGCGCCGACACGGGTCCCGGCCGGTTGCCCGACCCCGCGGAGATCTTCGCGGTCTGCGTCGACCTGCTCGCCCGGCCCGCCGCTGCGGCGGACCTCGCCGGCCGGCACGTCGTCGTGTCCGCCGGCGGCACCCGCGAGTACCTCGACCCGGTGCGCTTCCTGGGCAACCGGTCGAGCGGCCGGCAGGGCTACGCGCTCGCCCGCACCGCGGCCGCCCGCGGCGCCCGGGTGACACTGGTCTCCGCCAACGTCGCGCTGCCCGACCCGGCGGGTGCCGCGCTCGTGCGCGTGGGCAGCGCGGAGGAGCTGCGTGCCGCCGTGCTCGCGGCGGCGGCCGACGCCGACGCGGTCGTCATGGCTGCGGCGGTCGCCGACTTCCGGCCGGTCAGCCGCGCCCCGCTGAAGATCAAGAAGGGCGACACCGAACCCGAGCCGGTCAAGCTCGCGCGCAACCCCGACGTGCTGGCCGAGGTGGTGCGCGGGCGCCACGCCGGCCAGGTCATCGTCGGGTTCGCCGCCGAGACCGACGATGTCCTGGCCAACGGCCGCCGCAAGCTGGAGGCCAAGGGCTGCGACCTGCTGGTGGTCAACGAGGTCGGGGAGGGCGTCGCCTTCGAGGTGGCGCACAACCAGGCGGTCGTGCTCGGCCGCGACGGCAGCACGACGGAGATCCCGCTCGGGCCCAAGGAGACGCTCGCCCACGTCGTGTGGGACCTCGTCGCGCAGCGCCTGCCCACGCGCTGACCGTCGGCGCGCGGCGCCGGGCCGCTGACTACACTCGCCGGTGGTCGACCGATCGGCCGTTTCGTTCCGCTGTCCCCAGGGAGTCCCGTGTCCGGCCGCCTCTTCACATCCGAGTCCGTCACCGAGGGGCATCCGGACAAGATCTGTGACCAGATCAGCGACACGATCCTCGATGCGATGATCAAGGACGACCCGAGGAGCCGGGTCGCCGTCGAAACGATGATCACCACCGGCCAGGTGCACGTCGCCGGCGAGGTGACGACCGAGACCTACGTCGACATCGCCGCGCTGGTCCGCGAACGCATCCTCGAGATCGGCTACGACTCGTCGAAGAAGGGCTTTGACGGCGCCTCCTGCGGCGTCAGCGTCTCGATCGGCTCGCAGTCGCCCGACATCGCGCAGGGCGTCGACGACGCCTACGAGGAGCGCGAGGGCAAGTCCGAGGACCCGCTCGACCGCCAGGGCGCCGGCGACCAGGGCCTGATGTTCGGCTACGCCTGCGACGAGACCCCCGAGCTGATGCCGCTGCCGATCGCGCTGGCGCACCGGCTCGCCCGCCGGCTCTCCGCCGTCCGCAAGGACGGCACCGTCCCCTACCTGCGGCCCGACGGCAAGACCCAGGTCACGATCGAGTACGACGGCGCCAACCGACCGATCCGCCTCGACACGGTCGTCGTGTCGAGCCAGCACGCGGCCGACATCGACATCGAGACGCTGCTCGCCCCCGACGTCCGCGAGTCGGTCGTGCAGCCCGAGCTCGAAGGCCTGGACCTGCAGGTCGAGGGCTACCAGCTGCTGGTCAACCCGACCGGCCGGTTCGAGGTCGGCGGCCCCATGGGCGACGCGGGCCTCACCGGTCGCAAGATCATCGTCGACACCTACGGCGGCATGGCCCGGCACGGCGGCGGCGCGTTCAGCGGCAAGGACCCCTCCAAGGTCGACCGCTCGGCGGCCTACGCCATGCGCTGGGTCGCCAAGAACGTCGTCGCCGCTGGCCTCGCCCGCCGCTGCGAGGTGCAGGTCGCCTATGCCATCGGCAAGGCGCGCCCGGTCGGCACGTTCGTCGACACGTTCGGCACCGGCGTGGTCGACGACGACAAGATCCAGGCCGCGATCCTGCAGGTCTTCGACCTGCGGCCGGCGGCGCTCATCCGCGACCTCGACCTGCTCCGGCCGATCTACGCCCAGACCGCCGCCTACGGCCACTTCGGCCGCCCCGAGCTCGACTTCACCTGGGAGGGCACCGGCCGCTCCGACGCCCTGCGCGCCGCGGCGGGTCTCTAGCCCCGCTGTGGACAAGCGGCGATCCGTCGTCCGCCGCTGGTAGACAACCGGCGTGGCCGGTTCCGGGCGCAAGCCCTCGTCGCTGACGCTCGCGGCGACCTTGCCGGTCGCGCGGGTGGCGGTCGACGTGTCGCTGCCGCACCTCGACCGGCCGTTCGACTACCTCGTGGCCGAGCAGCACGATGCGGCCGCGGTGCCGGGGGCCCGCGTGCGTGTCCGCTTCGCCGGGCGTCTCGTCGACGGCTACGTCCTCGAGCGCACGCAGAGGAGCGAGCACGAGGGCCGGCTCGCGTTCCTGGCCCGCGCGACCTCGGCCGAACCGGTGCTGTCCCCGGAGGTGGCCACCCTGGCTCGGGCGGTGGCCGACCGGCAGGCGGGTGTGCTCGCCGACGTTCTGCGGCTGGCGATCCCGCCGCGGCACGGGGCGACCGAGCGCCAGCCTTCTCCGGACCCCCTTGCGCCGCCCGCGCCGCCCGACCCGAGTGCCCTCGCCCGCTACGTCGACGGGCCGGCGGCCCTGCAGGCGCTGGCCGGGGGCGAGTCTCCGCGTCTGGTCTGGCCGGCGTTGCCCGGCGGTGGCTGGCCCGACGAGATCGCCGCACTCGCGCAGGCGACGCTGGCCTCCGGTCGCGGCGCGGTCGTGGTCGTGCCCGACGCCCGCGATGCGGACCGCCTCGATGCCGCGTTCGCGGCCCGGCTCGGTGCCGGCCGGCACATCGTGCTCACTGCCGATGCCGGGCCGGCCGAGCGCTACCGGCGCTTTCTCGCCGTCCGGCGTGGCTCGGTGCAGGTGGTGGTCGGCACCAGGGCGGCGGGGTTCGCGCCGGTGCACGACCTCGGGCTGGTCGTGATCTGGGACGACGGTGACGACCTGCACGCCGAGCCGCGCGCGCCGTACCCACATGCGCGCGAGGTGCTCCTCCAGCGGGCGCACCTGACGGGCGCGGGGGCGGTCGTTGGCGGGTTCGCCGTCACAGCGGAGGGGGCTCGGCTGCTCACGACCGGGTGGGCCCGGCCGCTCGAGCCCGACCGCAACGCACTGCGCGCCGGCGCGCCGAGGGTGACGCCGCTGGGCGACGACGCCGCGCTGGCCCGTGACCCGGCCGCCCGCTCGGCGCGATTGCCGACGGTCGCCTGGGACGCCGCCCGCGCCGCCCTCGGCCTCGGCCGGCCGGTGCTCGTCCAGGTGCCACGGCGCGGCTACCAACCCGCGCTGTCCTGCGCCGAGTGCCGGTCGCCGGCACGGTGCGCGCACTGCGCCGGCCCGCTCGGGCGCTCCGGTCGGCCCGACGTCACGGTGCCCGCGTGCCGATGGTGCGGCCGGCCGGCGGCCGACTGGCACTGCCCCGAGTGCGGGTCGGCCCGGCTGCGCGCCGCGGTCGTGGGGGAGCGGCGCACGGCGGAGGAGCTCGGCCGCGCCTTTCCCGGCGTCCCCGTCGCCACCTCGGCCGGCGACCGGGTGCTCGCCACCGTCGCGGCCGAACCGTCCCTCGTCGTCGCCACGCCCGGAGCCGAGCCGGTGGCCGACGGCGGCTACGGGGCAGCACTCCTGCTCGACGGGTGGGCGCTGCTGACCCGGCCCGACCTGCGCGCCGGGGAGGAGGCGTTGCGCAGGTGGTTCAACGCGGCGGCCCTGGTCCGCGCGGGAGCGGATGGCGGCACGGTCGTCGTCGCGGCCGAGTCCGGGTTGCCCGCGGTGCAGGCGCTGATCCGGTGGGCACCGGCCTGGCACGCCGGCCGGGAGCTGGCGGCCCGCGCCGAGCTGCGCTTCCCGCCCGCCGCGCGGTTGGCCGCGCTCACGGGCGCGCCGGCCGCCGTGTCCGACCTGCTCGCGGCGACCGACCTGCCCGCTGCTGCCGAGGTGTTGGGGCCGGTGCCGGCTCCCGGGGGCCACGAGCGGCTGCTGGTGCGGGTGCCGCCGCGCGACGGCGCCGTGCTCAGCGCAGCGCTCAAGGCCGCGGCCGCGGCGCGCAGTGCCCGCAAGGCGGCGGATCCGGTGCGGGTCCAGATCGACCCGATCGAGCTGCTGTGACCAGGGGACCGCTACCCGGTCGACCTAGACTCGGGACCAGCGCCCACGACCGCGAGGAGCACGCGTGCCCGTCCAGCCCATCCGCCTGTTCGGCGACCCCGTGCTGACGACGCCCGCCGTACCGGTGACCACCTTCGACAAGGAGCTGCGGGTCCTCGTCCGCGACCTCGTCGACACGATGACCGACGCGCCCGGCGCAGGCCTGGCCGCGCCACAGATCGGCGTCGGCCTGCGCGTCTTCGTCTACGACGTCGACGAGACGGTAGGGCATCTCATCAACCCCGAGCTCGGTCCCTTCTCCGACGAGGAGCAGGACGGCGAGGAGGGTTGCCTGTCGTTCCCGGGCCTGGCCTTCCCGACGAAGCGCGCGCAGACCGTGGTGGCGCGCGGCTTCAACATGTACGGCGACCCGGTTGTGCTCGAGGGCAGCGCCCTGATGGCCCGCTGCCTCCAGCACGAGACCGACCACCTCGACGGCATCCTGTTCATCGACCGGCTCGACCCCGAGCAGCGCAAGGTCGCGATGAAGGCGATCCGGGAGGCGGAGTGGTTCGGCGCCCCCGCACCGCAGGTCAAGGTCTCGCCGCACGCCACGCTCGGCCGGGCGCTGTAGTGGTCCGCCCCGCCGTCCCCGAGACCTCGGCGGTGCGCTGACGTGCGGCTCGTCTTCGCCGGCACGCCCGACGTGGCCGTGCCGTCCCTGCACGCGCTGCTCGACTCCGCCCACGAGGTCGTCGCTGTCGTCACCCGCCCCGATGCACCGGCCGGCCGCGGCCGCACGGTGCGACCCAGCCCGGTGAAGGAGGCCGCCCTCGGTGCCGGTCTCGAGGTGCTGACGCCCGCCCGCCCTCGCGAACCCGACTTCCTGCAGCGGCTCGCCGAGCTGGCGCCCGACTGCTGCCCCGTCGTCGCCTACGGCGCCCTCGTCCCGCGCGCCGCGCTCGACATCCCCGCCCACGGCTGGGTCAACCTGCACTTCTCGCTGCTGCCCGCGTGGCGAGGTGCGGCCCCCGTGCAGCACGCCATCATGGCCGGCGACGACGTGACCGGCGCCTCGACGTTCCTCCTGGAGGAGGGGCTGGACACCGGGCCGGTCTTCGGCGTGCTCACTGAGGAGATCCGGCCGACCGACACCTCCGGCGACCTGCTCGCCCGGCTCGCGCAGGCCGGCGCGGGGCTCCTCGTGGCGACCCTCGACGGCATCGCGTCCGGCGAGCTGGTCGCGCGGCCGCAACCGGCCGACGGCGTCTCGCTCGCGCCGAAGCTCACCCCGGACGACGTCCGGGTCGACTGGACGGCTCCGGCCCGTCGTGTCGACCGGCTCATCCGTGCCGGCACCCCCGCGCCCGGCCCCTGGACGACCTTCCGCGACAGACGCCTCAAGGTCGGCCCCGTCACCGTCACCGACGAACCCGCGCTGGCGCCCGGCGCGTTGCGCGTCGACAAGGGCGGCGTGCTGGTCGGCACCGGCACCACGCCCGTCCGGCTCGGCGACGTCCGGCCCGAGGGCAAGCCGGTGATGGCGGCGGACGCCTGGGCCCGCGGCGTACGCCCCGGTCCCGACGACCGGTTCGGGTGAGCCGGCAGCCCCGCGATCCGGCCCGGCGGACGGCCTACGACGTCGTGCACGCCGTCGCCACCGCCGGCGTGTTCGCCAACCTGCTGCTGCCGCGGTTACTGCGCGAGCGCCGGCTCGACGAGCGCGACGCGGCCTTCGCCACCGAGCTGGCCTACGGCACCCTGCGCTGGCAGGGCAGCCTCGACGTGGTGCTCGCGCGCTGCGCCGATCGCTCTCTGGACCGGATCGACGACGAGGCGCTGGCCTGCCTGCGGCTCGGTGCCTACCAGCTGCTGCGGATGCGGGTGCCCTCGCACGCGGCCGTCGCGGCCACCGTCGACCTCGTCCGCGAGGTGGCCGGCCCGCGGCCCGCCGGTTTCGTCAACGCCGTCCTGCGCCGAGCCGCCGGTCACGACTGGGACGGCTGGATCGCGGCGCTCGCGCCGGTCGAGGGAGCGGACCGGCTCGCCCTCTCGCTCGGCTTCCCGCGGTGGATCCTCGACGCCTACACCGACGCACTCGGTGGCGACCGCACCGAGGCGGCCGCCGCCCTCGCCGAGGACCGGCCGCGCACGCACCTCGTCGCCCGTCCCGGGCGCATCACCCGTGAGGAGCTGGTGGCGGCGAGCGGTGGCGAGCCCGGCCTCTACTCGCCCTACGCGGTCCGCACCACCGGCGGCGACCCGGCCGCGCTCGCGGCGGTCCGTGACGGCCGCGCCGCCGTGCAGGACGAGGGCAGTCAGGTGACGGCACTCGCCCTCGCCCAGGCCCCGATCACCGGCGCGGACGCGCGATGGCTCGACGTGTGCGCGGGTCCCGGCGGCAAGGCGGCCCTCCTCGCCGGGGTGGCCGCCCAGCGGGACGCGCGGTTGCTGGCCGTCGACCGACAACCGCACCGCGCCCGCCTGGCCGCTCGGGCGCTGGCCGGCGCGCCGGCCGCGACGGTCGTCGCTGATGGCACCCGACCGGCCTGGCGCGACGGGACCTTCGACCGGGTGCTCGTCGACGTGCCGTGCAGCGGTCTCGGGGCGCTGCGGCGCCGGCCGGAGCTGCGGTGGCGGCGTACGCCGGACGACGTCGTGCGTCTCGGCCCGCTGCAGCGCCGGCTGCTGGAGCGAGCGCTGGACGCGGTTCGCTCCGGCGGGGTCGTCGCCTACGTCACCTGCTCCCCGCACCGGGCGGAGACCCAGGCCGTCGTCGCGGCGGTGACCGCCAGCCGTGACGACGTCGCGACGCTCGACACCCCGGCCCTGCTCGGGATCCCCGACGTCGGGTCCGGCCCCGGCGCGCAGCTGTGGCCCCACCGGCACGGGACCGACGCGATGTTCGTGGCCCTGTTGCGGCGAACGTGACCGGCCGGCAGGCCTTTGGCACCTAGACTTCGTCGTGTGGGGGTGCAGATCGCGCCGAGCATCCTGTCGGCCGACTTCGGCCGCCTGGCGGACGAGGCCGCCGCCGTCCCGGGCGCCGACTGGCTGCACGTCGACGTCATGGACAACCACTTCGTCCCGAATCTCACGCTCGGCCTGCCGGTCGTCGAGAGTCTGCTCAAGCACGCCGCGCAGCCCATCGACTGCCACCTCATGATCGAGGACCCCGACCGCTGGGCCCCGGCCTACGCGGAGGCGGGCGCCGGCAACGTCACCTTCCACGTCGAGGCGGCCCACGCCCCGGTGCGCCTGGCGCGGGCGATCCGCGCGGCCGGCGCCCGGGCCGGCATGGCGCTCAAGCCCGCCACGGCGGTCGAGCCCTACGCCGACCTGCTGCCCGAGCTCGACATGCTGCTCGTGATGACCGTCGAGCCGGGCTTCGGCGGCCAGGCGTTTCTCGACGTCGTCCTGCCCAAGGTGCGCCGCGCCAGGCAGATCCTGCGCGAGCGCGAGTCGGCGGTCTGGTTGCAGGTCGACGGCGGGGTCGACGAGGACACGATCGTGCGCTGCGCCGAGGCGGGCGCCGACGTCTTCGTGGCCGGCTCCGCGGTGTTCCGCGCCGACGACCCGGGAGCCGCCGTCGAACGGCTGCGCGCCGCGGCGCTCGGCGCCGTCGAGGACTCCTCGTGAGCCTCGTGCTGGTCGTCGACGACGACGTGGACATCGCGCGATTCCTCGAGATCAACCTGAAGCTCGAGGGTTTCGGCGTGATCGTCGCGCACGACGGGCGCGAGGCGCTCGACGCCGTCGCGGAGCAGATGCCGGACCTGATCCTGACCGACGTGATGATGCCCGGCGTCGACGGCGTCGAGCTGTGCCGGCGGCTGCGCGCCGACGCGGCCACGGCGAACATCCCGATCATCATGCTGACGGCGAAGAACCTCTCGGCCGACAAGGTCGTCGGGCTCACCGCGGGCGCCGACGACTACATGCTCAAGCCGTTCGACACGCTGGAGCTCATCGCACGGGTGCGCTCGACGATGCGCCGCAACGCGGAGATGCGGGCGGTCTCGCCGCTCACCGGCCTGCCCGGCAACACCCGTATCGATCTCGAGCTGTCGGCGCGGTTGTCGTCGGGGGAGCAGTTCGCCCTGTGCTACCTCGACATCGACAACTTCAAGGCCTTCAACGACTGCTACGGCTTCATCCGCGGCGACGAAGTGATCATGCTGCTCGCGTCCTCGCTGAAGACCGTGGTCGCCGCCTCCGACGACCCGCGGGCGTTCGTCGGTCATGTCGGCGGTGACGACTTCGTGCTGCTCTGCTCGGAGGAGACCGCCGAGGAGCTCGCCAGGCGCACGCTCGAGGTGTTCGACGCGGCGGTGCCCGGGCTGCACCATCCCGACGACGTGGCCAACGGCTACCTGTCGGTCGTCGACCGGCAAGGCTCGCTTCGCCGCTACCCGCTGGTGTCGGTCTCGGTGGGCGTCGCGCTCACGTCTCGCCTGGACCTGCGCGATCACCGTGAGCTGGTCGAGGTGGCCACGGAGATGAAGAGCGTGGCCAAGAACACCGCCGGCTCCGCGGTGGCCGTCGACCGCCGCGTCCGCAGCCGCGCAGACGAACCCGGCCCGTGATCTTCGTCACCTGAAACCGAACCTCGTTCGACGGCGCGTCGGTCGCGTGCGACAATCGCGGGCAGAGCGACAGCACGCGCGCTCCGGGGTCGGTGCAATTCCGAACCGGCGGTAACAGTCCGCGACCCGACCGCAGCCGGCGGCCGGTTGACCCGGTGCAACTCCGGGACCGACGGTGAGAGTCCGGATGGGAGGACGCGCGCGGGCGGTCGCGGCTCGGCGGTCTCTCCGCCGGCGCCGCCTCCCGTCCCGCCGTGCTTTCTCCGCCTGTCGCGGGTGCGCGTGGACGCAGAGGCGGGAGGTGCGGTGAGCGGCGACGGGTCGGCCTACGCCGATGCGATGCGTCGTGCCATCGCGCTGTCCCGCGAGGCCCTCGGCCGCAGCAACCCCAACCCGGCCGTCGGCGCGGTCATCCTCGACCGCGCGGGACAGGTCGTCGGCTCCGGCAGCACGCAGGCCGTGGGCGGCCCGCACGCCGAGGCCGTCGCACTCGCCGAGGCGGGGGAGCGGGCCCGCGGCGGGACGGCCGTCACGACGCTCGAGCCCTGCCGGCACACCGGACGCACCGGCCCGTGCACCCGCGCCCTGATCGACGCCGGCGTCACCCACGTCGTCTTCGCCCTCGGCGACCCGCACGGCCCGGCAGCCGGCGGTGCGGGCGAGCTGAGCGCCGCCGGCATCACCGTCACCGACGGAGTCCTCGCCGACGAGGCCGACGCGGTCGTCGGTCCGTGGCGCACCGCCGTCGCCCGTCGCCGCCCGCACGTGACGTGGAAGTACGCCGCCACGCTGGACGGACGCAGCGCCGCCGCCGACGGCTCCAGCCGCTGGATCACCGGCCCGCAGGCCCGCGCCGACGTCCACCTGATGCGGGCGCAGGCCGACGCCGTGCTCGTGGGCAGCGGCACCGTCCTCGCCGACGACCCGCTGCTGACGGTCCGGGGCCTCGACTGGCCGCGCCGGCCCGCCCGCGTCGTCGTCGACACCGCGGCACGCACGCCGGTGACCGCGCGCGTGCTCGACGGCGAGGCCCGCACGATCGTCGCCGTCGGCGACGAGGCCGACCCCGAGCGGGTCAAGGCGCTGCGGGCCACTCCGGCAGAGATCGTGGCGCTGCCGCTCTCCGGCCCCCACGTCGACCTGCGCGCGTTGCAGGCCGCGCTCTACGAGCGCGAGATCTTCCTGGTCCTGCTGGAGGGCGGGCCGACGCTCGCCGGGGCGTTCCTCGCGGCCGGCCTCGTCGACCGGGTCGTCGGCTACGTCGCGCCCGCCCTGCTCGGCGCCGGCCCTGCCGCCCTCGCCGACGCCGGCGTCGCCACGATCGCCGGGGCGCGCCGGCTCCGCCTCGACAGCGTGGAGCGCGTCGGCGACGACGTACGACTTGTCGCGACCGTGCCGGGAGAGGGCGAGAGCTGATGTTCACGGGCATCGTGGAGGAGCGCGGTGAGGTCGTCCGGCTCGACCGGACGGGCGACGCGGCCCGGCTCACCCTGCGCGGGCCCGTCGTCACCGCCGACGCGCGCCACGGCGACTCGATCAGCGTCAGCGGCGTCTGCCTGACCGTCGTGGAGACCACCGGCGACACGTTCACCGCCGACGTCATCGGGGAGACCCTCGCCCGCACCAGCCTCGGCGGCCTGGGCCCGGGCGACCCGGTCAACCTCGAGCGCGCGGCCACCCTGGCCACCCGGCTGGGCGGCCACCTCGTGCAGGGCCACGTCGACGGGGTAGGGCGCATCGAGTCGCGGATGCCGGGCGAGCGCTGGGAGACCGTGCGCGTCGCGCTGCCGGCACACCTGGCGCGCTACGTCGTCGAGAAGGGCTCGATCACCGTCGACGGGGTGAGCCTGACCGTCGTCGAGGTCGGCCCGGCGCACTTCTGCGTCGGCCTGATCCCGGCGACACTGGCGCTGACGACCCTCGGCACGAAGCAGGCCGGTGACCCGGTCAACCTCGAGGTCGACGTCGTCGCGAAGTACGTCGAGAAGCTCGTTGCCGCACGGACGAGCGAGATACCGCCCGCCACCGCGTCGGTGCGCGGGCAACCAGCAGCAGCGCCGACCGGTCCGCCGGCGGCGACCAGCAATGGGGAGCGAGCATGACCTCCGAAGCAGCGAGCGACCCGGCCGACGTGACGCCGTTCGCCGCGATCGAGCGGGCGATCGCCGACATCGCGGCCGGCAAGCCGGTCCTCGTCACCGACGACGCCGACCGCGAGAACGAAGGCGACCTCATCTTCGCCGCGGAGAAGGCGACTCCCGACCTGGTCGGATTCATGGTCCGCTACACGTCCGGCTACATCTGCGTGCCGTTGGAGGAGACCGACTGCGATCGCCTCGACCTGCCGCCGATGTTCCACGTCAACCAGGACAAGCGCGGCACCGCCTACACCGTCACGGTCGACGCCCGCGAGGGCGTGTCGACCGGCATCTCCGCCGCCGACCGGGCCCACACGATCCGGCTGCTCGCCGACCCGGATGCGACGGCAGCCGACTTCACCCGGCCCGGCCACGTCGTGCCGCTGCGCGCGAAGCCCGGCGGCGTGCTGCGCCGCGCCGGCCACACGGAGGCGGCGGTCGACCTGTGCCGGTTGGCCGACCTACGCCCCGCCGGCGTGCTGTGCGAGGTGGTGAGCCAGAAGGACCCGCAAGACATGGCCCGCAGCGAGGAGCTCGAGGCGTTCGCTGCGGAGCACGGCCTGACCATGGTCTCGATCGCCGACCTCATCGCCTACCGGCGTCGCACCGAGTCACAGGTCGTGGCCGTCGCGGACGCCCGGATCCCGACGAAGTACGGCGACTTCAGGGCGGTCGGCTACCGCAGCCTGCTCGACGGGATCGAGCACGTGGCGCTGGTCCGCGGTTCCATCGGCGACGGTCGCGACGTGCTCGTGCGCGTGCACTCGGAGTGCCTCACCGGAGACGTGTTCGGCAGCCAGCGCTGCGACTGCGGGACGCAGCTCGACGCGGCGCTCGCCGCCGTCGCCGCCGAGGGGTGCGGGATCGTGCTCTACGTGCGCGGCCACGAGGGTCGCGGCATCGGCCTGCTGCACAAGCTGCAGGCCTACCAGCTGCAGGACGCCGGTGCCGACACCGTCGACGCCAACCTCGAGCTCGGGCTGCCGGCCGACGCCCGCGACTACGGCACCGGCGCGCAGATCCTCGTCGACCTCGGCGTACGCAGCATGCGGCTGCTGACCAACAACCCGGCGAAGCGGGTCGGCCTCGAGGGTTACGGCCTGCAGATCAGCGGCCGGGTGCCGCTTCCGGCCGTCGCGACGCCGGAGAACCTCCGCTACCTGCGCACCAAGCGCGACCGGATGGGCCACGACATCCCCGACCTGCCGACCTACGACGACGAGGCGACGGAGGCCAGCGCCGATGCGCTGCCGCCGGCGGTCACGCAGCCGGCCGCCGCGGCCGAGCCCGAGGCGGTTCGCAACGCGGTCTGGGCCGTCCGCGCGCTCAGCCCGTTCGCCACCGCGGCCTTCGCCACCAACGGCGGCAGCGGCACGAGCGGCAACGGCAAGCGCCGGCCCGGCCACGACGCCGGCGAGGCGGATGATCAGGACGAGATGGTCGACCCTCCGGCCCCGGTGACGCCGTGAGCGGCACCGGTTCCCCCGACCAGGAGCGAGTCGACGGCAGCGGTCTGCGGGTCGCCGTCGTCGCCGCCCGGTGGCACGGCCGCATCACCGACGCCCTGCTCGACGGCGCCCTTCGCGGCCTCGCCGAGTGCGGCGTGGCCGAGCCCACGGTCGTGCGCGTCCCCGGCGCCTTCGAGCTGCCGGTCGCCGCCCTCGCCGCGGCCCGCGGGCACGATGCCGTCGTCTGCCTCGGTGTGGTCATCCGCGGGGGCACCCCGCACTTCGACTACGTCTGCCGGGCGGCCACCGACGGCCTGACCAGGGTCGCGCTCGACACCGGCACACCGGTCGGCTTCGGGCTGCTCACCTGCGACGACGAGGCCCAGGCGCTCGACCGCTCCGGGCTGCCCGGCTCACGCGAGGACAAGGGGCGCGAGGCCGCGCTGGCCGCACTCGAAACCGCCGCGGCGCTGCGCCGTCTCGGGATGCCACAGACTGGAGTCCATGCGCGGACGGCCTGACACGCCGTGCCCCGTCCCGCATCCCTTCTTCGAAAGGCAACACCGTGCTCGCCGTCGTCCTGCCCAAGGGCAGCCTCGAGAAGCAGACGCTCGACCTCTTCGCCGCCGCCGACCTCGGCGTGCTCCGCGGCTCCGACCGTGACTACCACGCCTCCGTCGACGACCCGCGCATCGACAAGGTGCGCTTCCTGCGGCCGCAGGAGATCCCGACCTACGTCGAGCAGGGCATCTTCGACCTCGGCATCAGCGGCCGCGACTGGATCACCGAGACCAACGCCGACGTCGTGAGCCTCGGCGAGATCGGCGGCGGCCGCCAGGGCGCCGCGCTCGTCCGGGTCGTGCTGGCGGTCCCGAAGGAGTCCGCGTGGGAGCGGGCCGAGGACCTGCCCGACGGCGTACGCATCTCCACCGAGATGCCGGAGACCACCCGCCGCTACCTCGAGGAGCACGGGGTCAAGGCCAAGGTCTTCACCAGCCACGGGGCGACCGAGGCGAAGATCCCCGACATCGTCGACGCGATCGTCGACATCACCGAGACCGGTTCGAGCCTGCGCAAGGCCGGGCTGAAAGTGATCGCCACGCTGCTCACCAGCCGCACCGAGCTGATCGCCAACCGAGACGCCTACGAGGACCCGGTCAAGCGTGCCGCGATCGACGACATCCACCTGTTGCTGCAGGGGGCGTTGCGAGCACGGGGGCAGGTGCTGCTCAAGCTCAACGTGCCGGCCGAGCGCCTCGACGAGGTCCTCGGGGTGCTGCCGGCGATGGCGTCGCCGACGATCATGACGCTGGCCGCCGGCGACATGCGGGCGCTGGAGACCGTGGTGCCCAAGCAGGGCGTCAACCGGTTGATCCCCGCGCTGAAGGCGGCCGGCGCCCGCGACATCCTCGAGCTGCCCATCTCGAAGATCGTCGAGTAGCCCGACTCCCGGTTCACGGGAACAGGCGCCGGGAAGCCGGTGCTAACCTGGCCGTACGACCGGCGGGCGTCCATGCGCCCGTCAGCAAGCGGAGCACCGCTCCCACCCGCGCGGCCCACGGGCCGACGGGTCCGGTCAGGGCCACCCGTCTCGGCGGGTGAGCCTGTGGTCGCGTGCCAGCCGGCACGTGCCCGCCGACCGGTCGGAGCCGGCCCCGCGCGCAGCGTCGAGCGGGGCCGTCGTCGTTCGCCGACCCCGTGCCACACGATTCACCAGGAGGTCCCATCAGCGTCGAACCACGGATCAACGACCGGATCCGCGTCCCCGAGGTGCGCCTCGTCGGGCCGGGCGGCGAGCAGGTCGGCATCGTGCGCATCGAGGATGCGCTGCGGCTGGCCCAGGAGGCAGACCTCGACCTCGTCGAGGTCGCCGCGACCGCGCGGCCACCGGTCTGCAAGCTCATGGACTACGGCAAGTTCAAGTACGAATCCGCCGTCCGTGCGCGGGAAGCCCGCAAGAAGCAGGCGCAGACCGTGATCAAGGAGATGAAGCTCCGGCCGAAGATCGACCCGCACGACTACGAGACCAAGAAGGGTCACGTCGTGCGCTTCCTGAAGCAGGGCGACAAGGTCAAGATCACGATCATGTTCCGCGGGCGGGAGCAGTCCCGTCCCGAACTCGGTTTCCGGCTGCTCCAGCGGCTGGCGGCCGACGTGGAGGACCTCGGCTTCGTCGAGGCGTCGCCCAAGCAGGACGGTCGCAACATGACGATGGTGATGGCGCCGCACCGCAACCAGCGGGCGGAGCACCGGACGGCGGAGCGCGAGCCCGCCGCTCACGAGTGACGGGATAGAGGAGAACGGCCAGATGCCCAAGGCGAAGACCCACAGCGGGGCGAGCAAGCGCTTCCGCCTCACCGGCAGCGGCAAGCTCATGCGGCGCCGGGCCAACCGCAACCACCTGCTGGAGCACAAGCCGTCCACGCGCACCCGCCGGCTGCACAACGAGGTGACCCTCTCCAAGGCCGACGACGCCAAGATGCGCAACCTGCTCAACCTCTGACCCGACCCCTCGGCCCAGTCCCGGCCGCCCGCCTTCCGGTGGACGGCCGTCGCAGCAAGGAGAACGTCCGTGGCACGCGTCAAGCGCGCAGTCAACGCCCAGAAGAAGCGTCGCGAGGTCCTCGAGCACGCCAGCGGCTACCGCGGCCAGCGGTCGCGGCTCTACCGCAAGGCCAAGGAGCAGGTCCTCCACTCCTTCGGCTACTCCTACCGTGACCGCCGCAAGCGCAAGGGCGAGTTCCGCCAGCTCTGGATCCAGCGCATCAACGCCGCCGCGCGCGCCAACAACATGACCTACAACCGGTTCGTGCAGGGGCTCAAGGCGGCCGGCGTCGAGGTCGACCGCAAGCACCTCGCCGACCTCGCGGTCACCGACCCGGCGGCGTTCACCGCGCTCGTGCAGGTCGCCCGCGCGGCGCTTCCTGCCACCGAGACCGCCCCGGCGGGCTCGCCCGCCTGAGCGCGGCAGACGGGCCGACCTGCCCGGTCCCACCGCACGCGGCCGGGTCCGCGCGCCTGATCACGTCCGTCCGCGCCCGGCCGGTCGCCGCTGCTCGGCGGCTGGCCAAACGCGCCTTCCGGTCGGCCGACCGTGCGTTCCTCGTCGAGGGGCCGCAGGCGGTGCGGGAGGCGGTCACGGACCCGCGCGGTCTGGTGACCGATCTGTTCGCCACCGACGAGGCGGCCGCCCGCCATGCCGACATCCTCGAGGCGGCGGGCGGCATTCCGATCCACCTCGTCAGCGGCGAGGTGCTGGGGGCCCTCGGCCAGACCGTCACCCCGCAGGGACTCGTCGCGGTCGCACGTTTCTGCGACGTCACGCTCGACGACGTGCTCGTCAACCCGCCCCGGCTGGTCACCGTGCTCTACGCCGTACGCGATCCCGGCAACGCCGGCACCGTCATCCGCACCGCCGACGCCGCCGGTGCCGACGCCGTCGTGCTCACCGACACGTCGGTCGACCCCTACAACGGCAAGTGCGTGCGCGCGTCGGCCGGCAGCCTCTTCCACCTCCCTTTCGTGACCGGCGTGCCGGTCGCAGCCGCCGTCGCACGGCTGCGGTCCGCCGGCCTTGCCGTCCTGGCCGCCGACGGGCAGGCCGACGACGACCTCGACGAGGTCGCCGACACCGGCGGGCTGGACGGCCCGACCGCGTGGTTGTTCGGCAACGAGGCCTGGGGGCTTCCCGAGGCGGTGCGCGCGCTGGCCGACCGAGTGGTCCGGGTGCCCATCCACGGCAGGGCCGAGAGCCTCAACCTCGCCACGGCGACCGCCGTCTGTCTCTACGCGTCGGCGCGCGCGCAGCGCGAAAACCGGCCGCCCGACGGCTAGGCTGGGCGACCGTGACCGGGGGACTGCCGGACAAGCACGCCTACGACGAGCTACCCGATGGCGTGCTCGTCGCCGACGACGCGGGGTTCGTCTCGGTTCTCAACCCCGCGGGCGAGCGCATGCTCGGCTGCTCGGCCGACGCGGCCATCGGACGCGACTTCCGCGAGGTGCTCCCGCTCGAGGACCCCACCGGCCGCGACTGGTGGGCCTGCACCCGGCCCTACGACGGGCTGCCCACCCGCACCCGCCAGCCGGAGCGGCAGCTGACCTACGTCCCCTGCGGCGGCGAGCCACGCGACCTGCTGGTCACCGCCCGCTACGTGCGCAACGGCGCTCGCCTCTCCCGGCTCGTGGTCTGCTTTCGCGACACCGGCGCGCGTGAGCGCGACGAGCGCAGCCGGGCGGACCTCGTGTCCACGGTTGCCCACGAGCTGCGCTCGCCGTTGACCAGCGTCAAGGGGTTCACAGCCACGCTGCTGGCCAAATGGGAGCGCTTCACCGACGAGCAGAAGCAGTTGATGCTGCAGACCGTCAACGCCGACGCTGACCGGGTGACCCGGCTCATCACCGAGCTGCTCGACGTCTCCCGCATCGACGCCGGTCGGCTCGAGCTGCGCCGCCAGGTCGTCGACCTCCCCGCCGCCGTGCAGAAGGTGTTCGACGGCCGGGTCGCCTCGGGTGAGGAGCGCGACCGGTTCGTGCTGCAGGTGACCGGGGAGCTGCCGGAGATGTGGATCGACCCGGACAAGCTGGCACAGGTGCTGGCGAACCTGGTCGAGAACGCCCTGCGCCACGGCGCCGGCACGGTGACCGTCACGGTCGCGCCCGCCACGGTCGCCGGCGAGCGGGGTGCCGAGGTGACGGTCACCGACGAGGGCCCCGGCATCGACCCCGACGTGCAGCCCCGCATCTTCGGCCGCTTCTGGCGCGGCAGCCGGCGGGGCGGGACCGGGCTCGGTCTCTACATCACCAAGGGGCTGGTCGAGGCGCACGGCGGCGCGATCGAGAGTGGCCGGGCACCCGGTGGTGGGGCGCTGTTCCGATTCACCCTGCCTGCCGGCACCCCCGCCTTCGCGCGCTGACGCCGCCCGCTGGCCGTCGCCTCGCTGCGTTGTCGCTCGCGTGCGCCCCGCGATGCTCGGCCGGCGACCGGCGTAGTTAGAAGTCTCGCCTCCGTAGACTGACGCGTCATCCCACTGCTGGAGTTCCCTTTCATGTCCGCGCCCGATTACGACCCGAAGCAGGTGCAGGCGGTGTCCGCAGCCGCGCTCGACGACGCCGTCGCGCTGGGCCGCGCGGCGTTCGCCGCGGCCCCCGACCTCGACGCGCTCGCCGCGGCGCACACCGCTCATCTGGGGCAGCGTTCGCCGGTCGCACTGGCCCGCCGGGAGATCGGCGTACTCCCGCCGCAGGCCCGTGCCGAGGCGGGGCGGCGGGTCAACGAGACGCTCACCGCCCTGCAGACGGCGTACGACGACCGCCACGAGCAGCTCGTTGCCGCGCGCGACCGGCACACCCTGCTGGACGAGGCCGTCGACGTCACGCTCCCGTGGGACCGCCGGCCGAGGGGCGCCCGCCACCCGCTCACGCTCGCGATGGATCGCATCGCCGACGTCTTCGTCGCCATGGGGTGGGAGGTCGCCGACGGGCCCGAGGTCGAGGCGGAGTGGCTGAACTTCGACGCCCTCAACGTCCCACCACACCACCCGGCGCGGGAGACCCAGGACACCTTCTGGATCGAGCCGCCCTCGCGCGGCGTCGTGCTGCGCACCCAGACCTCACCCGTGCAGGTGCGCACGCTGCTGACCCGGGGCGCCCCGTGCTACGTCGTCGCACCCGGGCGCACCTACCGCAACGACGCGCTCGACGCAACGCACAGCCCGGTCTTCCACCAGGTCGAGGGGCTTGCGGTCGACGAGGGCCTCACGATGGGCCACCTCAAGGGCACGCTCGAGCTGTTCGCCCAGGCGATGTTCGGCCCCGACGTGCACACCCGGCTGCGCCCCGACCACTTCCCGTTCACCGAGCCGTCGGCCGAGGTCGACCTGCTCTGCTGGGTCTGCCACGGCGAGTCGGCCAAGCCGGGGGCGCCCGCCTGCCGCACCTGCGGCTCCGAGGGGTGGATCGAGTGGGGTGGCTGCGGCATGGTGCACCCCACCGTGCTGACGGCCGGCGGTGTCGACCCCGAGCGCTACAGCGGGTTCGCGTTCGGCATGGGCATCGAGCGCACGCTCCTCGCGCGGCACGACATGGGCGACATCCGCGACCTGATCGAGGGCGATGTGCGGGTCAGCCTGGCGCTGGGGCGGGAGCACTGATGCGCGTCCCCCTGTCGTGGCTGCGCGACTACGTCGACCTGCCCGAGGTCGGCGGTCACGACCTCGCCGCCGCCCTGACCAGGGTCGGTCTCAAGGTCGAACGGGTCGAGGTGATCGGCGGCGAGATCGACAACGTCGTCGTCGCGCGGGTCCTCGACGTGGAGCCGCTCGAAGGCTTCAAGAAGCCGATCCGCTGGTGCCGGATCACCGACGGCACCGACGAGCGCATGGTCATCTGTGGAGCGAGCAACTTCGCGGCCGGCGACGTCGTCGCCTACGCGCGGCCCCCCGCGCGGTTGCCCGGCGGGTTCACCATCGAGTCGCGCAAGGCCTACGGCAAGGTCTCCGACGGCATGATCTGCTCTGCGGCGGAGCTCGGCCTGTCCGACGACCACAGCGGCATCCTCGTGCTCGACGGTGGCCTGCCGCTGGGCGCCGACGTCGTCACCGCGCTGCACCTGCGCGACGAGGTGCTCGACGTCGCGGTCAACCCCGACCGGGGTTACGCGCTGTCGGTGCGCGGCGTGGCGCGCGACGCAGCGCTGGCCCTCGGCGTGGGCTACCGCGACCCGGCCGCCGTGGCGCTGCCGTCCGTCGACGCCGCCGGGTATCCCGTCCGTGTCGACGACGTCGACGGCTGCTCCCGCTACGTCGCCAGGACCCTGACCGGACTCGACCCGACAGCACCGAGCCCGGCATGGTTGCAACGCCGGCTCACCCTCGCCGGCATGCGGCCGATCTCGCTCGCGGTCGATGTGACCAACCACGTGATGCTCGAGCTCGGCCAGCCGCTGCACGCCTTCGACCGCACGGCGCTGCGCGGCGCGATCGTCGTACGCCGGGCGATGCCGGGGGAGCGGCTCACCACCCTCGACGGCGTCGACCGCGCGCTGCACCCCGACGACCTGGTGATCACCGACGACTCCGGCCCGATCGCCCTCGCCGGCGTCATGGGCGGTGGCCCCACGGAGATCACCGGCTCGACGACCGAGATCGTCGTCGAGTCGGCGCGCTTCGACCCGGTGGCGATCGCCTACACGGCCCGTCGGCACCGGCTGGCCAGCGAGGCCTCGCGGCGCTACGAACGTGGGGTCGACGATGCACTCGCGCCTTACGCCGCTGAAGTCGCGGTGCAGCTGCTGGCGCGGCTCGGCAGCGCCCGTCCAGAGCCCGCGGTGACCGACGTCGACGCCCGGCCCGCGCGGCCCGTCATCACCCTCGATGCGACCCTGCCGGGGCGCTTGGCCGGCGTGGCCTATCCGGTCGACACGGTCCGCCGCCGGCTCGTCGACGTCGGCTGTGAGGTCGAGGGAGACGATCCGCTGCAGGTGACTCCGCCGTCGTGGCGGCCGGACCTGCGCCGACCGGTCGACCTGGTCGAGGAGGTCGCCCGCCTCGAGGGCTACGACGAGATCCCGGGGCTGGTGCCGGTCGCGCCGGCGGGTGCCGGGCTCACGATCGAGCAGCGGTGGCGCCGCGGTGTCGGTCGCCTGCTCGCCGATGTCGGCTACGTCGAGGTGCTCACCTACCCGTTCACCTCCGACTCCGACAGCGACCGGCTGATGCTCGGCGTCGACGACCCGCGGCGGGCAACCGTGCGGGTCGCGAACCCCTCGTCCGAGGAGGAGCCGCTGCTCCGGGCGACGTTGCTGCCCGGGCTGCTCGCCGCGCTGACCCGCAACGTCAGCCGGGGCGCCACGGACCTGTCGCTGTTCGAGATCGGGTCGGTGTTCCGCGACCCGGCTGGAGTGCCGGCCGCACCGAGGCCGCCGGTCACGCGACGACCCACTGCCGAGGAGCTGGCCGGCATCGAGGCCGCCCTGCCGGACCAGCCACTGCATCTGGGCGCGGTCCTGTGCGGGCAGTGGGAGCCGGCCGGCTGGTGGGGTAAGGGCCGCGACACCGGCTGGCCCGACGCCGTGCAGGCCGCCCGCACGGTCGCCGACGGCCTCGGCGTGTGCCTCGAGGTCGCCGCTGCACAGGTCGCGCCATGGCACCCCGGACGCTGCGCCGAGCTCAGCGTCGGGGGACAGGTCATCGGCTGGGCCGGGGAGCTGCACCCGCGGGTCGTCGACGCGCTCGCGCTGCCGCCCCGGACCTGCGCCGCCGAGATCGCGCTCGCGCCGGTGTTCGCTGCCGTGCCCGACGCGGTACCGGGCCCGCTGGTCTCCGCGTTCCCGGCCGCGTCTCTCGACGTCGCGCTGCTCGTCGATGCCTCCGTGCCGGCAGCCGCGGTCGAGACCGCCCTGCGCGCCGGCGCCGGGCCGCTGCTCGAGTCGCTGCGGCTCTTCGACGTCTTCGCGGGTGCGCAGCTCGGCGAGGGCAAGAAGTCGCTGGCCTACGCGCTGCGGTTCCGGGCGGCCGACCGGACCCTGTCGACCGAGGAGGCGACAGTCGCCCGAGACGCGGCAGTCGAGGAGGCCGGGCGGCGCGTGGGGGCGGTGCTCCGCGGCGCCTGAGGCGCCACTAAACCGATTGCGCATAGATATGCGGGTGTCTGTATAGTTGGCCGCATGGGGATCACCGCGGCCGTCGCCGGAGCCAGTGGCTACGCGGGCGGCGAGCTGCTCCGTCTGCTGCACGCACATCCGGAGATCGACGTGGTCGGGCTGGCCGCCGGGTCCAACGCCGGCCGGCCCGTGTCCCAGGTGCACCCGCACCTGACCGGCTACTACGGCCGCGTGTTCGACGCGGCGACGCCCGACGCCCTGACCGCCGACCTGGTCTTTCTGGCCCTGCCGCACGGCGAGTCCGCGGCAATCGCCGCACAGCTGCCCGAGCACTGCCTCGTCGTCGACCTCGGCGCCGACTTCCGGCTCGCCGACGCCGGCCCGTGGGAGCGCTACTACGGCGGCGCGCACGCGGGCACCTGGACCTACGGCCTGCCCGAGATCCCGGGCCAGCGCGAGCGGATCGCGGCCAGCACCCGGATAGCCAACACCGGGTGCTACGCGGTTGCGGTCACCCTCGCGCTCGCCCCGCTGATCGCCTCGGGTGCCGTCGAGGCCGACGATGTCGTGGTCGTCGCCGCCAGTGGGACCAGCGGTGCGGGCAGCGGCGCGAAACCGCACCTGATGGCCAGCCAGGTCATGGGCGACCTGTCGCCCTACAAGGTGGGCGCACACCAACACGTCCCCGAGATCAAGCAGGCGACCGGTGCGCGCAGCCTGAGCCTGACGCCCGTCCTCGCACCGATGCCGCGCGGCATCCTCGCGACCGTCACGGCCCGCCCGACCGGTAGCGAGGACCCGCGGGAGATTCTCGCGGCGGCCTACGACGGGGAGCCGTTCGTCCACGTTCTGCCGGCCGGCCAGTGGCCGCACACCGGCGCGACCTTCGGCTCCAACTCCTGCCACCTGCAGGCCACGGTCGACGTGGACTCGGGGCGGGTCATCGTCGTCAGTGCGATCGACAACCTCGGCAAGGGCGCGGCCGGCCAGGCGGTGCAGAACGCCAACATCGCGCTCGGCCTGCCGGAGGCGCTCGGCCTGTCGGCGGACGGGGTGGCCCCGTGAGCGTCACGACGCCCAAGGGCTTCCGCGCCGCCGGGGTGACCGCCGGCCTCAAGGAGAGCGGCACCCCCGACCTCGCGCTGGTCGTCAACGACGGCCCCCGGTCGGCGGTTGCCGGCGTCTTCACCACCAACCGCATCCAGGCCGCACCGGTCACCTGGTCCCGCGAGGTCGTCCGCGGTGGCAGCGTGCGGGCGGTCGTGCTCAACTCCGGCGGCGCCAACGCGTGCACCGGTCCCGACGGGTTCGCCGACACCCACCGCACCGCCGAGGCCACTGCTGCGGCCGTCGGCGTCGACCCGGGCGAGGTCGCGGTCTGCTCAACCGGGCTCATCGGCGTACGCCTGCCGCTCGACCGGGTCCTCGACGGAGTGTCCAAGGCGGCGGCGGGCCTCTCCGCCGACGGCGGGCGTGACGCCGCCGAGGCGATCCGCACCACCGACACCGTCGCGAAGACGTCGTTCCTCGAGCACGTCGACGGCTGGACGGTCGGCGCGATGGGCAAGGGCGCGGCCATGCTCGCCCCCGCCCTCGCGACCATGCTCGTCGTGGTCACCACCGACGCCGACGTCGACGCCGAGACCTGTGACCGGGCGCTGCGCGATGCCACTCGGGTCACGTTCGACCGGCTGGACACCGACGGCTGCATGTCGACCAACGACACGGTCCTGCTGCTGGCCAGCGGCGCGAGCGGCGCCGCGCCGGCGTATGACGAGTTCGCCGCGGCCGTCCGCGGTGTCTGTGCCGATCTCGCCGCGCAGATGGCCGACGACGCCGAGGGCGCCAGCAAGCGCCTCCTCATCGAGGTGGTCGGGGCGGCCACCGAGGACGACGCGGTCACGGTCGGCCGCGCCGTCGGCCGCAGCAACCTCTTCAAGTGCGCGGTTCACGGCGAGGATCCCAACTGGGGTCGCGCGCTGTCCGCCGTAGGCACCACCGACGCCGCCTTCGAGCCCGACGGCGTCGACATCGCGATCAACGGCGTGTTCGTCTGCCGGGGCAGTGCCACCGGCGAGGATCGTGCTCTCGTCGACATGAGCGCCCGTGACGTGCACGTCGTCGTCGACCTGCACGCGGGTGATGCCACGGCGACCGTCGTCACGACCGACCTGACCGCGGACTACGTGCACGAGAACTCGGCCTACTCCACATGACCGCAGCACTCGAGAAGGCCGCGACGCTGGTCGAGGCGCTGCCGTGGCTGGCGCGTTTCCACGGCCGCACCGTCGTCATCAAGTACGGCGGCAACGCGATGACCGACGAGACCCTGCAGGCGGCGTTCGCGGAGGACGTGGTCTTCCTGCGTTACGTCGGCATCCGTCCCGTCGTCGTGCACGGCGGCGGCCCGCAGATCACCGCGCACCTGCACAGGCTGGGTGTCGAGAGCGTCTTCACCGGCGGGCTGCGCGTCACGACGCCCGACACGATGCAGGTCGTGCGCATGGTGCTGGTCGGTCAGGTCAACCGCGACCTCGTCGGACTGGTCAACGCACACGGCCCGTTCGCGGTCGGCCTGTCCGGCGAGGACGCCCACCTGTTCACCGCGGAGCGCCGCGGCGCGTTCGTCGACGGCGAGGAGGTCGACGTCGGCCAGGTCGGCGACGTCGTCGACGTCCGGCCCGACGCGGTACAGGCCCTGCTCGGCGACGGCCGGATCCCGATCGTGGCCACCGTGGCGGTCGGTCGTGACGGTGAGCTCTACAACGTCAACGCCGACACGGCCGCAGCGGCGCTGGCCGTCGCGCTCGGTGCCGAGAAGCTCGTCGTGCTCACCGACGTCGAGGGTCTCTACCGCGACTGGCCGGCCAGCGACGAGGTCGTCAGCCGGTTGACGGCGAGCGAGCTCGCCGAGCTGTTGCCGAGCCTGGCCGAGGGCATGGTCCCGAAGATGGAGGCCTGCCTGCGCGCCGTACAAGGCGGTGTCCCTGCCGCGCACGTCATCGACGGGCGGGTGCCGCACGCGGTGCTGCTCGAGGTGTTCACCGACGAGGGGGTCGGCACGATGGTGGTGGCGTCATGAGCGCCTACGAGACACTCGCCAAGCGCTGGGACGCGGTGTTCATGCGCAACTACGGCATCCCGCCGATGGCGATCGCGCGCGGCGACGGCTGCTGGGTCTGGGACGCCGACGACAAGCGCTATCTGGACCTGGTGGGCGGCATCGCGGTCTCCTCGCTGGGCCACGCCCATCCTGCGATCGTCGAGGCCGTCAGCCGGCAGGTCGCACGCGTCGCCCACACGTCGAACCTCTACATCAACGAGCCCGCCCTCGCCCTGGCCGAACGCCTCGCCGGCCTCCTCATCTCGGCCGGCGGCAGCGACGACGTGCGGGTGTTCCTCTGCAACGACGGCACCACCGCCAACGAGGCCGCCATCAAGATCGCGTTGCGCGCCGCGGGTCCGGGCCGGCGCCGCTTCGTCGCCGCCGAGCGCTCCTTCCACGGCCGGTCGCTCGGTGCGCTAGCCCTCACCGGCAAGGCCGCGATCCGGGAACCGTTCGCCCCGTTCGGCATCGACGTGACGTTCGTGCCGTACGGCGACGCCGAGGCTCTCGCGGGTGCCGTTGACGACCGGACCGCCGCCGTGTTCCTCGAGCCCACCCTCGGCGAGGCGGGCGTGGTGCCACCGCCGGCGGGCTACCTCGCGGCGGCGCGCCGCGCCTGCGACGAGACCGGCGCGCTGCTCGTTCTCGACGAGGTGCAGGGCGGCATCGGCCGCACCGGCGCGTGGTTCGCCCACCAGCACGACGGCGTCGCGCCCGACGTGGTCACCCTCGCCAAGGGCCTCGGCGGCGGGCTGCCGATCGGCGCCTGCCTGGCCCGAGGGCGGGCGGCCGAGGCGCTGCAGCGCGGCGACCACGGCTCCACCTTCGGCGGCAACCCCGTCTCCTGCGCGGCGGCACTCGCCGTGCTCGACACGATCGAGCGGGACCGCCTGCTCGACCACGTGACCGCCGTCGGCGGCGCCTGGAAGTCCGCCCTGGAGCAGGTCGAGGGACCGGGGTTGCAGTCGGTGCGCGGGCGCGGCCTCTGGCTCGCGCTCCAGCTGGACGGCGAGGCCGCGGGTCGGGTCGAGGCGGCGGGCCGGGACGCCGGCTTCATCGTCAACGCGGTCGCGCCCGACGCGGTCCGCCTGGCCCCGCCGCTGATCCTGTCCGCAGAGCAGGCGAGGTCGTTCGTCGATGCCCTGCCGGGGATCCTCGCGGCGGCGGGCGCGGAGGCGTCGTGACGCCGAAGGTGCTCGTCGTCGAGGACGACCCCAGCGTGCGCGGGTTGCTGCACACGCTGCTCACCGCCGAGGGTTACGAGGTCGCCGTCGCCTCCGACGGCCTGGCCGGTCTGGTCAAGGCGAGCAGCATGCGACCGGCGGTGATCCTCCTCGACCTGATGATGCCGGACCTGGGCGGCATCCGCGTCCTCGAAGAGCTGCGGGGCGATCCCGTGCTCGCCGACGTACCCGTCGTCGTCGTGACCGGCAAGGTCGACGCAGTGCCGGGGCTGCAGAACCTGCTCGGCGACGACAACGTCTTCACCAAGCCGTTCGCGGTGGCCGAGCTGCTCGAGCGGGTCGCGCAGATCACCGGCGGACCGACCGACCCCGAGGGAGCCTGACCATGTCGCCGCTGCGCCACTTCCTTGTCGACGACGACCTGTCGCCGGCCGAGCTGCTGCAGGTGCTCGACGACGCCGACCGCCGGAAGAAGGACCGCTACCTCGACCAGCCCCTGGCCGGCCCGCGCTCGGTGGCCGTCATCTTCGACAAGCCCTCGACCCGCACCCGGCTCTCGTTCACCGCAGGCATCGCCGAGCTCGGCGGCAACCCGATCGTCATCGACTCGCAGAGCAGCCATCTTGGCCGCGGCGAGCCCCTCGAGGACACCGCACGGGTCCTGTCGCGCTACGTCGCGGCGATCGTCATCCGCACCTTCGGCCAGCAACGTATCGAGACCCTCGCCGGATCCGCGTCCGTGCCGGTCGTCAACGCGCTCACCGACTACGCGCACCCGTGCCAGGCGCTCGCCGACCTGCAGACGATCCGCGAGCGGTTGGGCGGCCTCGCCGGCGTGACGCTGACCTACGTCGGTGACGGCAACAACATGGCGCACTCGCTGCTGCTCGCCGGGGCTGCGGCCGGCATGCACGTGCGGGTGGCCGCCCCTCCGGCGTACCAGCCCCTTGACCGTGCCGTCGCCCGCGCGCGCGAGATCGCCGCGACCACCGGCGGCAGCGTCACCGTGACCGACGATCCGCGGGCGGCAGCCGATGGCGCCGACGTCCTCTACACCGACGTCTGGGCCTCGATGGGCCAGGAGGCCGAGGCCGCGAGCAGGATTCCGGTCTTCGAGCCCTACCGCCTCGACGAGGGCCTGGTCGCCGCGGCCGCGCCCGGCGTCGTCGTGCTGCACTGCCTGCCCGCGCACCGCGGCGAGGAGATCACCGACGCGGTCATCGAGGGACCGCACAGCGCGGTCTGGGACCAGGCCGATAACCGGCTGCACGCGCAGAAGGCCCTCCTGGCGTTCCTGCTGGAGCAGGTGTGACCGTCACCGCTCCCAACACGAAGGCCGCGCGGCAGGCCCGCATCCTCCAGCTGCTCGGCCGCACGCCCATCGGCTCGCAGGCCGAGCTGGCTCGGCTGCTGGCCACCGACGGGTTGGCCGTGACGCAGGCCACGCTGTCGCGAGATCTCGAGGAAATCGGCGCGGTGAAGGTACGCCGGCCCGGTGGCGGACTCGTCTACGCCGTGCCCGACGACGACACCGGCGGCGGGGCCGCGGAGCCGCGGCTGGCCCGCGCGCTCGCCGACCTGCTCGTGGCGGCCGAGGGCTCGGCCAACCTCGTGATCCTGCGCACACCGCCGGGTGGTGCGCACCTGCTCGCCTCCGCGGTCGACCGCGCCGGTCTGGCGGGGGTGCTCGGCACGGTCGCCGGTGACGACACCGTGCTGGTCGTTGCCCGCGACGCCCGCGGCGGCGCCCGGCTCGCACACCGCTTCCGACGAACGGCCGAAGGCCATCCCGACCTGCCGTAACCACTCACCGAACCAAGGAGCACCACCGCCATGTCCGAACGCGTCGTCCTCGCCTACTCCGGAGGGCTGGACACCTCCGTCGCCATCGGCTGGATCGCCGCCGAGCACGACGCGGAGGTCATCGCCGTGGCCGCCGACGTCGGCCAAGGCGGCGAGGACCTCGACGCCATCAGGCAGCGTGCCCTCGACTGCGGCGCCGTCGAGTCGGTCGTCGTCGACGCCCGGGCCGAGTTCGCCGACGACTTCTGCCTGCCGGCCCTCAAGGCCAACGCGCTCTACATGGACCGCTACCCGCTGGTCTCCGCGCTGTCACGCCCGGTGATCGTCAAGCACATGGCCGAGGCGGCGCGCTACCACGGCGCGACTGCGGTCGCGCACGGCTGCACCGGCAAGGGCAACGACCAGGTCCGTTTCGAGGTCGGCCTTGGTGCGCTCGCACCCGACCTCAAGGTCCTCGCCCCGGTCCGCGACTCGGGCATGACCCGCGACAAGGCGATCGCGTTCGCCGAGGAGCGTGGCCTGCCGATCGACGTGACCAAGAAGTCGCCGTACTCCATCGACCAGAACGTCTGGGGACGCGCGGTCGAGACCGGCTTCCTCGAGGACCCGTGGAACGCACCCGTAGAGGACGTCTACTCCTACACCTCGGACCCGACGCAGCCGCGGGCGGCCGACGAGGTCGTCATCACGTTCACTGCGGGCGCCCCCACCGCGATCGACGGCCGGCCGGTGACCATGCTGCAGGCGATCCAGGAGCTCAACCGGCGTGCCGGCGCCCAGGGCATCGGGCGGCTCGACATGGTGGAGGACCGGCTCGTCGGTATCAAGAGCCGCGAGGTCTACGAGTGCCCCGGCGCGATCGCGCTGATCACCGCGCACCAGGAGCTCGAGAACCTCACCGTCGAGCGCGATCTTGCCCGCTTCAAGCGCTCGGTCGACCAGCGTTGGACCGAGCTGGTCTACGACGGGCTGTGGTTCTCACCGCTCAAGCGGGCGCTCGACGGGTTCGTCGACGCGGCCTCGGAGCACGTCTCCGGCGACGTGCGGCTGACCCTGCACGGCGGCCGCGCCGTCGTCACCGGCCGCCGCAGCGACGCGTCGCTCTACGACTACAACCTCGCGACGTACGACGCCGGCGACGTCTTCGACCAGTCCCTGGCCAAGGGTTTCGTCGAGCTGTGGGGCCTGCCCAGCAAGATCGCCGCCCGCCGCGATGCCCGCCTGGCCGACCCGGACACCGCGTGAGCGAGACACCGGACCTGCCGCCGGCGCCGGCGACCCGTCTCTGGGGCGGGCGCTTCGAAGGCGGCCCGGCCGAGGCGCTCGCCCGGCTGTCGGTGAGCGTGCAGTTCGACTGGCGTCTGGCGCCCTACGACCTGCTGGCATCGCGCGCGCACGCGCGCGTGCTGCATCGCGCGGGCCTGCTCTCCGACGAAGAGCTGGCCCAGATGCTGGCGGCGCTCGACGACCTCGCGGAGGCGGTGAGAGCGGGGCGCTTCCGCCCCACCGTCGAGGACGAGGACGTGCACACCGCCCTCGAACGCGGGCTGCTCGAGCGTCTGGGCAGCCTCGGCGGCAAGCTGCGGGCCGGCCGTAGCCGCAACGACCAGGTGGCCACCGACCTGCGGCTCTACCTGCGCGACCACGTCCGGCTCGTCGTCGCCCGGCTCACCGAGCTCGCCGACGCGCTGCTGGCCCAGGCGGAGCGGCACGTCGAGACGGCCGCGCCCGGGATGACCCACCTGCAGCACGCCCAGCCGATCTCCTTCGCCCACCAGCTGCTGGCGCACGTGCAGGCCTTCGCGCGTGACGCCGACCGGCTGCGCGACTGGGACCGCCGAGCGGCGATCTCGCCCCTCGGCGCGGGCGCGCTGGCCGGGTCGAGCCTGCCGCTCGACCCGGAGACCGTCGCCTACGAGCTCGGTTTCACGGCCGCCGCGGCCAACTCGATCGACGCGGTCTCGGACCGGGACTACGTCGCGGAGTTCCTGTTCGCCGCCGCGCTGCTCGGGGTGCACCTGTCGCGGTTGGGCGAGGAGGTCGTCCTCTGGACGACCCGGGAGTTCCGCTGGGTCGAGCTCGACGACGCGTACGCCACCGGCTCGTCGATCATGCCGCAGAAGAAGAACCCCGACGTCGCGGAGCTCGCCCGCGGCAAGTCGGGCCGGCTGGTCGGCCACCTGACCGGCGTACTCACGATGCTCAAGGGTCTGCCGCTCGCCTACGACCGCGACCTGCAGGAGGACAAGGAACCGGTGTTCGACGCGGTCGACACGCTGCTCCTCGTGCTGCCGGCGGTGGCCGGGATGATCGCGACCATGCGGGTCGACGTGGACCGGCTCGCCGCCTCGGCGCCCGAGGGGTTCGCGCTCGCGACCGACGTCGCCGAGTGGTTGGTGCGGCAAGGCGTGCCTTTCCGGGAGGCGCACGAGGCGGTCGGGCACCTGGTCATGTGGTGCACCGTCCACGACTGCGACCTGCACGAGGTCTCCGACGCCGACATGGCGGCGATCAGCCCGCGCCTGACCCCAGAGGTTCGATCGGTGCTCTCGGTCGACGGGGCGCTGCGCTCCCGCGCGGCGCCGGGTGGGACGGCGCCGGACCGGGTCCGCGAGCAGCTTGCCGCGGCGCGCGCCCTCGTCGAGTCGCACGCCGGGTGGGCCGGCGGTCGGTGACGTCTCTCCCACGGGAGTTCTACGACCGGCCGGTGCTCGAGGTAGCCCGCGACCTGCTCGGTGCGGTGGTGACGCACCGCGGGGTTGCCGTCCGGCTCGCGGAGGTGGAGGCCTACGCCGGTGCGCTGGACCCGGCCTCGCACGCCTACCGCGGGCCGACGACGCGCAACGCGACGATGTTCGGGCCGCCCGGCCACGCCTACGTCTACTTCACCTATGGCATGCACTGGTGCATGAACCTCGTCTGCGGCCCGCCCGGGCAGGCGTTCGCGGTGCTGCTGCGCGCCGGGGAGGTCGTCGACGGGCTGCCGTGCGCCCGCGAGCGCCGGCCGGCCGCGCGCCGCGACCGGGACCTCGCCCGCGGGCCCGCGAGGCTCACGCAGGCGCTCGGCGTGGACCGCAGCTGCGACGGTTTCGATGTCACCACGCCGGTGGGGGACCTGGTGGTGCGGGAGGGCGCGCCCGTGCCCGACGATGAGGTACGCACCGGTCCGCGCGTCGGTGTCACGGCGGCCGCCGACCGGCCGTGGCGATTCTGGGTGGCCGACGACCCGACGGTCAGCGACTATCGACCGTCCGCACCGCGAAGGAGACGAGCACGCCCGTGAGCGAGCAGGCGCCCGACATCCTCGACGAGCTCGGCTGGCGCGGGCTGGTCGCGCAGACCACCGACGTCGGCTCCCTGCGCGACGACCTGTCGCGGGGGCCGCTGACCTTGTACGCCGGGTTCGACCCGACGGCTCCGAGCCTGCACGCCGGCAACCTGGTGCCGCTGCTGACGCTGCGCCGGTTCCAGCAGGCCGGGCACCGCCCGATCGTGCTGGCGGGCGGCGCCACCGGGATGATCGGTGACCCTCGCGACGTGGGGGAGCGGGTGCTGCAGTCGACCGAGACCGTCGCCGACTGGACCGAGCGGATCCGCGGCCAGCTCGAGCGCTTCGTGGAGTTCGGCGACGGGCCCACGGCGGCGATCGTCGTCAACAACCTCGACTGGACCGCGCCGATGTCGGCGATCGAGTTCCTGCGCGACATCGGCAAGCACTTCTCTGTCAACGTCATGCTCGCCCGCGAGACCGTGAAGGCGCGGCTCGCCGGCGAGGGCATCAGCTACACGGAGTTCAGCTACCTGCTGCTGCAGTCCATGGACTACCTGCAGCTGTTCAGGCGGCACGGCTGCCGGCTGCAGATCGGCGGCTCCGACCAGTGGGGCAACATCCTCGGCGGCGTCGACCTGGTCCGGCGGGTCGAGGGCGCGGCCGTGCACGCCCTGACCACCCCGCTGGTCGTGTCGGCCACCGGGCAGAAGTTCGGCAAGTCGACCGGTGGCGGCTCGCTCTGGCTCGATCCGGCCCTCACCTCGCCGTACGCCTTCTACCAGTACTGGATCAACGCCGACGACCGTGACGTCGGCGCCTACCTGCGCTACTTCACGTTCCTGTCTCGGGAAGAGATCGACGACCTCGACCGCGCCACGCGCAAACGCCCGGCAGCGCGTACCGCGCAGCGGCAGCTCGCCGAGGAGATCACGAGCCTCGTGCACGGCGGCGAGGAGTGCGCGCGGGTCGTCGCGGCGAGCCGGGCGCTGTTCGGTCAGGGCGAGCTGGCGGCGCTCGAGGAGGCGACGCTGTCCGCAGCGCTGCGCGAGACGCCGTACGTGTCCGTGGCAGGAGAGCCGCCACCCATCGGTGTCCTCCTGGCCGACGCCGGGCTGGCCAAGAGCCGCTCCGAGGCTCGCCGGCTCATCGGCCAGGGCGGCGTCTACGTCAACAACGACAAGGTCGACGACCCCGACGCGGCCCTGTCGGCCGAGCAGTTCCTCCATGGCAGGTGGGCGGTCCTCCGGGTGGGCAAGCGGCACCTGGCCGGGGTCGAGCGGACCGGCTGAACCACCTCCCGGACAGGGCAGGTCGCGCGGAGTCTCGGCCCGACCACCAACGCGTCGACAGGCCGTCACGCGGTGCGCGGCGGGCCCGTGTCGGGCCCAACAGGACCCCGGTTTGACCCGCCGGCGAGGCACCCCGTAATGTGGTCTTCGCCCGCGGGGGACCGGACGCGCGAGACGCGGCCGGGTCTGCGGGAGCCCACATCGACGAGGCCGTGTTCAGGCGCGGCGGGTCAATGCTGGGGGCCGGGCACTTCACCGGGGCCGTCTTTGACAGCCTGGGGGAGCCGGGATAGATTTGGCGGGTTGCCCCGAGACTGGTCGCGAGACCCGGATCGGTGCGCGTCCGTACCTTGAGAACTCAACAGCGTGCTAAAAGTCAGTGCCAACTGAATTACCCCCGTCGGCCGGGTTCGCCCGGTCGGTTGGGTTTCTTTGGTGATGACAGAAGCATTCAGCTCTGTCTATTGCCAGGCTTTCTTCGCAGAAGGTCGTGATCCCGCTTTCGGGCGGGCACACATATGACATCTACGGAGAGTTTGATCCTGGCTCAGGACGAACGCTGGCGGCGTGCTTAACACATGCAAGTCGAGCGAGGCCCCACCCTTCGGGGTGGGTGTCCTAGCGGCGAACGGGTGAGTAACACGTGAGCAACCTGCCCCTGGCTCTGGGATAACCCGGGGAAACTCGGGCTAATACCGGATACTCACGTCGGTGGACATCTACTGACGTGGAAAGGATTTCCGGCCAGGGATGGGCTCGCGGCCTATCAGCTTGTTGGTGGGGTAACGGCCTACCAAGGCGACGACGGGTAGCCGGCCTGAGAGGGCGACCGGCCACACTGGGACTGAGACACGGCCCAGACTCCTACGGGAGGCAGCAGTGGGGAATATTGCGC